>JANOAS010000063.1:0-3899 GCA_031411255.1 bacterium | reverse complement strand
CCTCCGCCTCCTCGCCACCCTCACCCACCTCCCCCTCGAAGCCCTCGCCGCCCCCTCCGCTCCGGGCGTCCTGGCAGCGGCGCTGGGGGAAAAGGCGTGACGTTTTCCCCACTTTGCCGGGCGGAATGAACGCACAGCCGCCTTGCGTGGTCTCATGTCCCCATGCAGGAAATTCCACCCGCACCTGAGTTGACGCCGCGCCCGGGACTTGCCGGAAAACCGGCCGGCCGCTTTGCCGCGAAGTTCGCGTTCACCGTCTGCCGCTTTGTGCTGGCGGTGGTCGTCTCGGTCTTTTTCGCGCGCTGGTGGTGTGGTCGGGGCGCGGAGGCCGTCATGAAGGGAGACCTTTCCTCGCAGACGGCCATGGCGGAGGGGGCCGCGCACTGGATCGCAGCGGAGTCCCCGTCTGGCGCGTTTTCGACCGGAAGCGATGTCTTTGATGGCGAATGGCTCTTCGGCACCTACGTGATGAGCAGCCTCGGCTTGGTGCAGAGCGCGTGGGAGCATCCGGAATTGCGCGAACGCAATGCACCTCTGGTTCGGGAGGCTGTGGCAAAGATCCTGAGCCGAGGGGTGAAATCCTTTGATGCGCGAAGCTGGGGCGAGGATCCCATCGATTCCCTGCCGGCGGGCAGGGGCGACCACGCTGCCTATCTGGGCTACCTCAATCTCGTGCTCGCCTGCCAGCACCTCATCGACCCTGCATCACCCACGGCCGCCCTTCACGAGAGCATCTCCCAGGTTTTGGCAACCAGGCTGGAGGCAAGCCCCATCGGCCTGCTCCAGACCTACCCGGGCGAATGCTACCCGCTGGACAACGCCGCCGGCATCGCCTCCCTCGCCCTGCGGGACCGCAGTGCCGCCCGGCCTGTCAGCCCTTCCGTGCTTCGGTGGATGGAGGCCTTTTCCTCACGCTGGCGGGACCCAAAAACCGGCCTCCTCATCCAGGCCGTGGACTGGAAATCCGGACGTCCTGTGGACCATGCCCGCGGGTCAGGCACCTCCCTCGCGGCCTATTTTTTCAGTTTTGCAGATGCTGCCCTGTCCCGCCGGCTGCACGAGGCGGCGGTGGCTGAACTCTCCCGCTCCTTCTGCGGCTTCACGGCCATGCGCGAGTATCCGTCCGGCATCGACGGCCGGGGCGACATCGATTCCGGCCCGCTCCTTGCCGGCCTTTCCATCTCATCCACCGGATTTTCCCTCGCCGGCTGCCGGCAGCAGGGGGACGCGGCTGGCTTCACCGCGCGCTGGAGGCTGGTGCACCTGATGGGCGTTCCGGCGCGGAAAGACGGCGCCTCCCATTTCATCGTGGGCGGCCGCTTGGGGGATGCCATTCTCTTCGCCATGTCCACCGCCGTGCCCGCCTCCGTCCTCGACCGCGAACTTCCCACCCGCCCATGAAAGCCTGGTTTGTCCGCCATCGCCCGCTCTTTGCCAAGATTGCCCTGCTCCTCGTTCTGCACGAGGTGATCGTGCGCACGCTGGCCGGCCGTGACGTCATCGCGGTGCTCCTGGCGCCCAATCCGAACACCCCTTTTCACTGGGCTGTCCTGGCCGGATTGCTTCTTGTCACGCGGCTGCTGCTCCTCCTGGTCGTTCCAGGCTTTCTCGTGTGGAGGTTCACCCAGCCGGCTGGAAAAAACGGGTGAGCGCTACCTGCCGCGCACTATTTTCCACCCCTTCGCCTGCCCGATGGCGGTCAGGGAGGAGTTGGGATTCACGAGCACGCTGTTTTTGGCCAGGCTGAGCAGGGGGAGGTCTGCGGCGCTGTCCGTGTAGGCCCAGGAGTTTTCCGTGTCGCAGGGCAGGAGCGCGGCCATGCGGGGGAGCTTGGCTTCATGCTTGTTGTTCGGCCCGGTCATTTCCGGGATGAGCGGCATGGGCCCGTCCACCACGATGCGCGTGCCGAAGCAGTGGTCAAAGCCCAGCGCGGCGGCGATCTCGCGGGCGTAGAATTCCGGGCTGGCCGTGTTCAGGATGAGGATGCGTCCCTCGCGCCGGTGGCGGTCCAGCTCCTCCCGCACCCAGGGGAAAAGGCGCGGGAGCACGTCCTGCTGGACGAAGTCCCTGGCCGCAGCATCCAGCTCCTCCGGGGTCAGCCGCCAGAGGTAGCTGAGGAAAAGCCGTTTCAGCTCCCCTTTTCCCATGAAGCCAAGCGGCTCCAGCCAGGCCAGCGAGGCGAAGAGCGGCGTCAGCAGCAGGCGGGCCGGGTCGCGGCGGACGATGTACTTGAAGAAGAGCCACTGCGTGTCATCACGCAGCAGAGTGCCGTCGAGGTCAAAAAATGCGCAGGCGGGTCGGGACATGGACTCAGGCCATAGCGCCGGGGTGGCAGCGTGGCAAGGGCGAAGCAGTGCTGCCTCTTGCCGTCGCCGCCTGCCCCGCCTATCGTCGCGGCATGGGTTCGGAGATGTCTCCCGAGTACGCCGAGGCTCTGCGGCGGATGACCGGTGCGCAAAAGGTGCGCGCCGCCTTCGGCCTGTACTGGACGGCGCGGAAAATCAAGGCAGCCCGCCTCAGACAACAGCACCCGGACTGGACCGAGGAGCAGGTCCAGCAGAGGGTGAAGGAGATTTTCATGCATGCCGTTACCTGAGGAGCTTCACCCCTCCCGCAGCATCCACTTCGGAATGTCCGTCCCCGCGATGACGAGGGTGATCTCCCCTTTAACGGAGGCCGTTTTGTAGTGGGCGTGGATGTCGGCGGCGGGGCCGGTGCGGAATTCCTCGAACTTCTTCGTCAGCTCCCGTGCCACGCAGATCAGGTGCGCCGGGGCCAGGGTGGCCAGCATTTCCAGCGTACCGGGCAGGCGGTGGGTGGATTCGAAAAACAGCGTCGTGCACTCGCGCTGGAGGGCGCCTTCCAGCGCGCGCTGGCGCTGGCCGGATTTCACCGGGAGGAACCCGCCAAAGAAAAACTCCCCCGCCGGCAGACCGCTGCCGATGAGTGCCGTGAGCGGAGCCGAGGGCCCGGGGATGACCTGGTAGGGCAGCCCGGCGCGGCGGATCTCATGGAGCAGCCGCTGGCCGGGATCCGAGATGAGCGGCATCCCGGCGTCCGAAATAAAGGCCACGCTTTTCCCGGCCTGCAGCTCCGCAGTCATCTGCACGGAGCGCCCGGCCTCGTTGTGCTCGTGCAGGCTGATGAGCGGCTTGCGGATCCCGTAGTGGAGCAGCAGCGGCAGCGAATGCCGCGTGTCCTCGCACGCGATCAGGTCCACCGTCTCCAGGATCGACTTCGCCCGGAAGGTCAGGTCCGCCAGGTTCCCAATCGGCGTTCCCACGAGGTACAGCGTGCCCGGCTCCGCTGTCTGGAGCGGGCGGGCATGGGGCTGCGGAGCAGGTTCGGGTGCGGCGGGCGGCTGGTCAGTCACGCCTTCCCTTTACCTCACCCCGGGGGGGATTCCCAGCAGGGAAATTGCGAGTCCCGTGTGCCGCGCAGTACGGCTCCTCCGGTTTCGTGGCCGGGGTGATGGTGGTTTTTGGCACGATGCAGTTAGCCTAAGCATTTTTCCGGTAACGACGTGGGAGTTGAACTTGCCATCCTCGACTTGTGGGGAGCACGTCGATCACAGCGTAGAGGCTGGAGTTACGGAAAACCATCGAAACAGGGCGGCTGGTAGAGGTTGTCATGTCGCGGCTTGTTAGGCTTCCCGATTCTTGTTGCGGACAACCCTCTCAAAGAGTGGAATTAAGGAATTGAGTGAGCCTAAAAGGTCTTCACGAACAAATCTTGTATATTCAACGCCTGTTACTCGGGGGTGCGTTGCCAGAACAATGTGAATTGCTTATTTATATGCAGGCACGGCGATGCGCAAGCCTGCTTGCGCTGCAAACAGGCTCTCGGTGCCGCAGGCCAGACTTTGCCTCAGAGCGCCGTTGCCGCCTGCTGGCGCGCCC
>JANOAS010000062.1:0-40742 GCA_031411255.1 bacterium | reverse complement strand
CCGCAAGGAGGGTTTCCACGACCATGTCATGCTGGTGGCAGCGTCTCTCTACAATCACCGGCGCGCCTGCCGCAACGAGGTGGCCAAGTCGCTGTTTTTCTGATATTAACACAATCGCTATTCATGCAAGATGTCTATTTCGAATGCAAGTTGCGGCCTGCGTTCCACCAGGCGACAAGTTACCATGAAAAAACACATCCCCAAAGACGGCAGCTACCCCGGTCTAACGCCCGAAGAGCGCACGCAGATCGAGCGTGTGCTGCGTGGGTTGCGCGGGGATCGAGCAGCTGCTCAGAACGGCGGAGAGCGAGTGGTACAGGAAATTTCTCCAAAAACAGAGGACCTGATTCTGAAAAGTTGGGAGGAGGCCAAAGAGCCTTCAAATCGTTTTGGGCCTTTCACCACGGCGGAGGCGCTACTCCACCATCTGCACACGTCCGCCGCTACCGACGGCTGAGCCTTTGAAGAGCGGGCGTCCTTGAAAATTAGGTTTATTGAGCCCCTGAACGAACGACCACCGGCTGCCTTGGAGGCGCGGCATCCGTGCAGGCCTCACCCCGCACTCACCTTCAAATAAAGCTCCTCCAGCGTCTCCTTGAGCGGAGTGAGGGCGCGGAGGCGGAGGCCGGCGGGGATGGCGGCGGCGAGGACGTCGGCGACGTCCACATTTTGGGGAAGGGTGAGGGTAGTGCCGTCGAGGGTGGCGTGAAACCGGTCGAGCAGCGGGATGAGGGCGGCCAGGTTTTCCGCTTCGAGGGCGAACTGCTGGTGCGGCTGGCGGAGGTCGGTGCCGTCGCCGGTGTAGAGGAGCTTTCCCTGGCGGATGATGGCCACGCGGTCGCAGAGCAGCTCGACCTCGGAAAGCAGGTGGGAATTAAACAGGATGGTGAGGCCGTGCTGGTCGCGGAGGTTGCGGACGAAGTCGCGAAACTCGCGGATGCCCTCTGGGTCGAGACCGTCAGTGGGCTCGTCGAGGAGCAAAATTTCCGGCATGGGCGCCAATGCCTGGGCGAGGGCGAGGCGCTGCCTCATGCCGTGGGAATATGTCTCCACGCGCTGGTCGATGCGGCTGGTCAGATTCACCAGCTCAACCAGACGGCGCAGCTCCTTTTCATCCGTGAAGCCGCTCAGGGCGGCGAGGATTTTCAGATTTTGCCAGCCGCTGAGGTAGCCGTAGAAGGCGGGGGCCTCAAAAATGGCGCCCACCTTGCGCAGGGCGGTGGCCCGGTCTTTCTGGACGGAGACGCCGCCGATGACGACCTCGCCCGCATCCGGGTAGACCATGCCGAGGGTGACGCCGAGCAGGGTGGATTTCCCCGCACCATTGTGCCCGAGCAGGCCGAAAATTTCCCCGCGCTGGACGTGAAAAGACACGTTGTCCACGGCCTTGCGGCTGCGGGTGAAGGATTTCGTAACGTGGGAGATGTCGAGCATGGCTCAACCCCGCTGGGCGGGGTGTCAGACTTCCGCCAGTTGTGTGGTGCCCGCAGCCACTCCGACGGGAGCCGGCAAGACGGGGGCGGGGGAGGGGGCGGCAACATCGGGCTGCTGCTGGCGGGCGAGAAACTCGAGGGCCAGATCCCTGTAGGCTTTCGAACCGGGGCTGTTCGGGGAGTATTCGATGATCGTTTTCTCGTAGCTGGGTGCCTCGGAGAGGGCGACATTGCGCGGAATGATGGTCTGGTAGACCAGCTCTTCGAAAACCTTGCGCACTTCCTCAACGACGGAGCGGGCG
Source organism: bacterium (assembly GCA_031411255.1). Lineage (GTDB taxonomy): Bacteria > Verrucomicrobiota > Verrucomicrobiia > Verrucomicrobiales > V1-33 > JANOAS01. Next base: position 39,007 of record JANOAS010000062.1, on the reverse strand, counting down.
AGGTTTGTCCGCCCGTCATACATGGTCATGAGGATGCCTTCCAGCGTGACGTGCGGGTTCACACCGGTGGCGCAGATGCGTTCGTGAATGTCCACGATGCGGGCGAGTCCCTCGAGGCCGTAGTACTCGCACTGGATGGGAATGAGCAGGCCGTCCGCAGCAGACAGGGCACTGGTCATCAAGATGCCGAGGGAGGGCGGGCAGTCGATGAGCAGGTAGTCCCAGCGGTTGAGGATGCGGAGGGGATCAAGCACCTCGCGCAGACGGATGAGGTGGTTCTCATTGCGCGCCAGCTCTATCTCGCACCCGGCCAGCTCCATGTGGCTGGGGATGACGCAGAGGTTTGGCAGGCGGGTCTGGACGACCTTCGACGCAGCGAAATCTCCGCCGACCATGCAGCTGTAGAGACTGCTGCCGTCACCACCGGCGCAGCTCAGGGCGCTGGTGGCATTCGCCTGCGGATCAAGGTCCAGCAGGAGCACACGGGCACCCTGTTCGGCCAGGCAGGCAGACAAGTTGACAGCAGTGGTCGTCTTTCCGACCCCACCCTTCTGGTTGGCGATGGCGATAATCTTCATCCGGCACGCGCTATTTCCCACAGGGCAGGGGGAGACGCCAGGGCTTTTTCACCAGGTCACGTCGGGGGCAGGAAAAAAACCGCCCGAAGCAGAATTTAAAGCCTTGGGGAAGGCCCACCCGCCTGGTTCGATTGGGCCACGGGTCGCGGACAGGGCAGCCCGTGGAACCGTTCGAAAAACCTGACCCGGCGCTCTGCTTCAGTGCCCTCCGTTCCAAGGCCGCTCCACACGAGCTGGCGGCCCGTCGCCATCATGTCCAGCCCCATGAGGAGGCGCTCCTCGGCTGTCTTGCGCATCATGGCGGCGAAGATCATGGCGTTGACCTCCGGCGCGGTGTCCTTCACGGCAAAACCCGTGTCAGCATATCTGTCAGGTTCAATGCGGCTGACCATTTCCGCAGATACTCCGCATCGCACCCGGTCGCAATCAGATTCTCAACGTCGGCCAGCTGGCGTTCCGAGTGGGAGTCTTTTGACCAGTGCAGTTTGGAGAGAATCAGGTCCTCTTTGCTGACCACCCAAAGGTCGAAGTGGCCCAGCCTCAGGCGCTGACGCCGGGCGAATTCGTTTTCCCAGTAGGCTGCCTGTTTTCTGACCATGAAGTCAATTTTGATCAGCGTTGTCTGATGGATGGCATTGAAGCTGCCACGGAGGCCTACTGCTTCACGTGCGGCATCTTCCGAAACATAAAAGTCTTCTCCCAACACCGTTTGAATACGGGCGGCATCGTTCAAATTGAAGTCCACCACAAGATCGATGTCCCGCGTGAATCGCGGCTGAGCGTGGCAGTTCAGCGCTACGGACCCGGTCAGCATGTAGTCGATCCCGGCTTCTTCGAGGCGGGCAGTAACTTCTTGGAGTAATTGGAGTTCCTCAGTCATTGGAGTAGATGGCGATTGCGGACTGGATGCTGGTGCGAAACCGCCGGGCGGCGCGGGAACAATCCCTGCAAAAAACCCGCTGACAAGCGCCCCGGGCCGTTCATTACTGGGCGGGCATGGCAGTCGAAATCACAGAACGGTGGCTGATGGACTCGGGCGGATGGCAGGCAGTGAAGGCGGCGCGGGCTCTGTATGAAGCCGGTTCCGTCCTGGAGGCGGCCTATGACGGCACGACGCTGAAGGGGACCATCCTCTCCGGCGGACGCCCGCTGGCCTGCGGGCTGCTCATCAGGGCGAAGACGGATGTGGAAAACCTCTGCCGCTGCCCGGAATCCCGCCGCGATGGCCGCCTGTGCGCACATTCGCTCGCGCTGGGGTTCGCGCACCTGCGCGGTCCGGCGAAAACCGGAGCCTCCGCCGCCTCGCGCCCTGGCTCGCCGGCCCCGGCCGCCCAGCCGCCGCCGAAACCCGCCGCGCCCGCCCTCACCGCCTTCGGCCCCCTGGTTTTCCGCCTGGCTCCGAATTTCCTGGAAGGCCTGCGCCGCAGCCGGCTCGTCCTCGGGGTTTCGCCGGAGGGGAAGGGGACCTCGCCCGATGACGCCGCCTTCCTCCGCTGGCTCCAGGCCCAGAAAGTTTCCAGCATCCCGCCCACCCTCGCCCTCGGCGACCGGTCGCAGATCGACGCTCTCTTTATGGCGCTGGCCGGCCACCCTCGCGTTTTCCTCGGGCGCGAGGAACCGCTGCGCATCGCGAATGTGGCCGCCCGCCTCCCGCTGGATCTCCAGCTGGCCGGGGACACCGTCCGGCTCCGGGCCGAAACGGCGACGGAAACCGGCGCGCTTTTTCTGCCCCCGGCAGCCCCCGGGCACGTCGGCTGGCTGGTGGCGGCGGAGCGGAGAAAAATCCTCCCGGTCCGCGTGGCGGACGCGTTTTTTGACCTCGTCCAGGCCGGCGGCCGCACGGTGGAAAAGCCGCTCCGCTGGGTCGTCCAGCATCTGGATGCTCTCCAGGAGGACTTCGCCTGGGACGCTGCCACCAGCGCTCCGGAACTCCTCCGCCTCCGCCGCCGGCCGGCCCAGCCGCGCTTCCACCTGGAACTCGACGGCACCCTCGACCGCCTCTCGGCGAAACTGACCTGCTCCTACCCCGGCCTCGCTTCGTTTGCCCCCACGGCCTCCGTGCCCGGCACGGCGTTTCCTCTCTCAGATCCTGCCGACCCGCTCACTTTCCTCGACCGCGCCGAGACCGCCGAGGCCGCCGCTCTGGCCCGGCTGGAGCGCCATGGCTTCGCTTTTTCAAATCAGGACAATCGATTTGTCCTCAAAACTCAAAGGGACATTCTTCAGTTTTTTGCGGGAGAACTCGAGCGCCTGAAACGCGCCTGGGACGTCACCTTCACGCAGCGTTTTTCCGCCGCCAGCGCCTCGGTGGAGCGCGTCCAGACCAGCTGGAGCCCGGTTTCGTCCGGGGAGGACTGGCTGGCCTTCGACCTCAAGTTTGCCACCTCCTCCGGCGCCAGTCTCGACCGGGCGGAAATCCAGCGCCTCCTCCAGACCGGCCAGGGTCACCGCCGGCTGCCGGGCGGGAAAATCGCCGTCGTCGCCCTCGACGAGGTGGACGACCTCAACGAGGTCCTGCGCGATCTCGGTGCCCAGCAGAGCGGGTCGGGCAGCTTCCGGATCAACAAAGCTCAATCAGGCTATCTCGCAGACAGCATTCAGGGAGCAAATGATTTTACGCAAAATGCGGAAGTAGCCCCGTGGCCGGTTCCTGCGGATTTGCGGAATATTGTGCGCAGTTATCAGGCCGAGGGCATCGCCTGGCTGAGCCGGCTGGCGCAGCAGGGGCTGGGCGGGATTTTGGCGGACGAGATGGGATTGGGCAAAACGCTCCAGAGTCTGGCCCTGATCTCCGCCTACCAGCAGGCGAACCCCGGCCGGCCGGCGCTGGTGGTTTGCCCGAAATCCTTGACCGGAAACTGGGCCCAGGAGGCGGCGCGGTTTGTACCAGACGTGAAAACCCTGATCATCCAGGGGCAGGGGGCCACCCGGACAAAACAGCTGGCCGGGCTGGAAAAGGCCGGTCTGGTCATCACCAGCTACCAGCTTTTGATCCGGGATATGGAAAGCCACCAGCCTGTGCCGTGGGGCCTCGTCATTCTGGACGAGGCCGGCTATATCCGGAATCCAGACACCCAGGCGTCCAAAGCCGTCCGGAAACTCCGCGCCGCCGCCCGGTTCGCCCTGACGGGCACTCCGGTGGAAAATAGCATCCGCGACCTCTGGTCGATCATGGATTTCGCCGTTCCCGGTTACCTCGGCCGGCGGGATGACTTCCGCGACCGCTACGAGGCCCCGCTCGCCGCTGGTGGCGCTCCCGCCGTCATGAGCCGCCTTCGCCGCCGACTAGCCCCATATTTGTTAAGAAGACTTAAACAACAAGTTGCGAAAGATCTTCCGTCAAAAATAGAAAAAGTCGTCACGTGTGCGCTCAGTCCGGTGCAGGAGGAAATCTACGCCCGGCTGCTGCGGGAGGGCGGGGAAAAAGTGCTGGAGGCCGAGCGCCAGAAGCAGAAATCTCAGGCCCGGCTCCACATGCTCACCGCGCTCCTGCGGCTGCGCCAGACCAGCTGCGACCCGCGGCTGCTGAACCTGAATCTGCCCGAAAACCAGTCGCCAGCCGAGCTGTCCGGGAAAATCGAGGCGCTGACGGAGCTGCTGGAGGAAATCAAGGAAGGCGGGCATTCGGTCTTGATTTTCAGCCAATTTGCGACGATGCTCAACCTGCTCAAGGACGTCGTCACAGGCGTCGGGCTGGATTATTGCCATCTGGACGGCCAGACGACCGACCGGGAGGCTCAGATCCGCGCTTTCCGCGACCAGCCGGAAAAGCGGGTTTTTCTGATCAGTCTGAAGGCAGGGGGCTTCGGTCTGAACCTGACGAAGGCCGACACGGTCATCCATTTCGACCCGTGGTGGAATCCCGCCGTCGAAGCCCAGGCCACCGACCGGGCCCACCGGATCGGCCAGGACCGGCCGGTGACCGTCTACAAACTCGTCAGCGCCGGAACCGTGGAGGAAAAAATCCTCCGCCTGCAGCGCAAAAAACGCGGCCTCATGGACGCCGCTCTGGACGACGCCGCACCGCTCATGGACGGCCTGGCCGACGATGAACTGCGCGACCTGATCATGACCCGGTGAACCGCCCAGCCTCCAGACAACAGGGGAAACCGCCGGGGTGCGCCGGATCGGAATTTCCCGCACAATCCGCTCACACTCAGAAAAAAGCACCGCCCTGCCTTCAGATGCCCAGTTTAAATAACTTCACACAATATATGTAATGTAAAATGGAATACCAAGAAACGAAATGGGCTGCGGGCCGCTCGGTGTGGCTGGACTCCCCTGCCGTTTCCTGCGAATTTCCAGCCGCGCGAAACCGTCCATGGGAAAAGTCGGGCCCCGAGCGCTCGCGGTCGTGCGGAGCGGTTTTTGCCTGGGTGGCCGGCCTCGAGTTTGGAACGTCGGCTGCGGGAATTCCGTGCCCTGCCCTTTTGGTTTCGCTGGTAGAAATGCGGGATTGCCGGGCGCATGGATTCAGGTTTACGCTCGAACCATGAAATCCGTTTTCTTCCTCGCCGCGTCGTTATTTCTCCACGGACTGGCCGCCGCCGGCAACTGGCCGGCCTGGCGCGGGCCGACTGGCGACGGCGTGACGCCGGAGACGGAGCTGCCAGCGGCCTGGTCGGCCACAGAAAATGTGGCCTGGAAAAGTCCCCTGCCGGCCGGCGGAAATTCCACCCCGGTGGTCTGGGGCGACCGAATTTTCCTGACCCAGGCGACGGACGGCGGAAAAAAACGCTCGGTGATCTGCTTTGACCGCTCCGACGGCCGCGAACTGTGGCGGCACACGGTGGTTTACGAAAAGGAGGAACTGACGCACGAAACCAACCCATTTTGCGGAGGCTCTCCAGCGACAGATGGTGAACGGGTTGTTGCCTGTTTTTCCTCGGCTGGCGTAATATGTTTGGACTTCGCCGGCAAGGAATTATGGCGGCGGGATCTCGGCATTCAGCGGCAAATCTGGGGTGCGGGCCCCTCTCCGGTGCTGGCTGGCGACCGGGTTTTCCTGAATTTCGGCCCCGGCCCGGACCAGGCGCTGTACTGTCTGGACAAGCACAACGGCCAGACGCTCTGGAAGCACGCCGAGCCCGGCGGCACCAGCGGCGAGGAGCCGCCCGGCGGAGGAAAGGCGGAATGGATCGGCGCCTGGAGTGATCCCCTGCTCCGCCGGGTCGGCGAACGGGACGAGCTTTTTATGACCTGGCCGGGCAAAATCCGCGCCCACGATCCCGCCACCGGGCGCGAACTCTGGCACTGCGACGGGCTGAACCCGCTCATTTACACCACGCCGGTTTTCACCGACGGCGTGGTCGTCGGAATGGGCGGCTACGGAGGAAATGCCCTCGCTGTCAAGGCTGGCGGCAGCGGCGATGTCACGCCTGCGCGCCTCTGGCTGAAGGAAAAAACCCGGCAGCGTATCGGATCGCCGGTCGTTTTTGACGGCCACCTGTACATCCACACGGATCCCGGCATCGCCGAGTGCCGCAGCCTGAAGGACGGCTCCCTCGTCTGGGAGGAGCGCCTGAAGGGCCCCGGCACCCCGGCCACGAACTGGTCATCCCTGGTCCGTTCCGGCGACAAGCTCTACGCCGTCAACCACAGCGGCGACGCGTTCATTTTCCGCGCCTCGCCCAAATTTGAACTGCTCGCGACCAATTCCATCGGAGAGCGCGTCATTGCCTCCCTCGCCGTTTCCGACGGCCAGCTGTTCCTCCGCTCCTACCAGCACTTGTGGTGCATTGGGACCCGGCGAAAATGACACGAAACCTGCTGCATCGTCCGGCGCCCCCGCTTCAGACATTTTTTTATCCGGCCTGAAATAACCGGCCTCCACCAGCGAGTAAAAAGGTGACGCCACCACCACCCAATATGAATCCGCAACCAGTTCGTCCGCTCCACAGAAACATTGCCCGAACCCTGGCGCTGATCCCGGTTGCCGGAGGCATGTCCATGCTCTTCGCCGCACCGGGCCAGCTGGACACCAGCTTTGGCACGGGCGGACTGGCGGTGCAGCCGTCGGGGAATTCCAGCTTTGCCAACAGCATCGCCGTGCAGCCGGACGGAAAAATCCTGATCGGCGGGTCTGACGCGATCGATGTCACTGTGCTGCGCCTGCTGCCAAACGGCCAGCGGGACACGGGATTTGCCAGCCAGGGGGCGCTGGTTTTCGATTTCGGTTTTGGAGAAAACTGCGCCGGGGTCATCGCGCTGCCGGATGGGAAGTTTCTCGTCGGCTGCAGCGGGATCACCGGGACGGTCGAGCGGGATTTTCAAATCCGGCGCTACACGTCCAGCGGGGCGCTGGACACCAGCTTCGGAACGGATGGAAAAACCGTGACGAATCTCACGCCAAACTACCCGGACCTGCCCACCAGCATGGCGCTCCAGGCGAACGGGGGCATCCTCATGGCGGGACGCGGCTATTTGGAGACGTCCCCCTTTATTTTCGACGCCTCCTTTGCCGTCGTTCGCTACGGGGCCAGTGGCGCGCTGGACACCAGCTTTGGCACCAACGGAGTGGCCCGAATCCACCTCGGCGCCTCGCGCGTGGGAAACAGCGCCAAGGGCGTGGCCGTGCAACCGGACGGGCGCATTCTGGTGGCGGGTGATTTCGAGGTGACGGGCGGCAACCAGCTCGGCGTGGTCCGGTTTCTGCCCGGAGGGGCACTGGACACCTCCTTTGCCAACAATGGCATCCTGACTTTCACGAACAACATCCTCTGCCAGTGCATAGCCGTGCTGCCGGATGGAAGATTCATCCTGGGAGGCTCCATTGGCGGGGCGGCACTGCTCATCCGCTGCCTGCCGGATGGACTGTTGGACGCGAAATTTGGCTCCAATGGCGCGACGACGGTTACATCGCCCTCCGGCACGTCGATCTGCAACCGCATCGCCATCCAGCCGAACGGCAAACTGGCGCTGGCCATGACGGTCACCGGGGCTCGCAAGTACGGGTTGCTGGCACGCACGAGTTCACAGGGAGATCTGGAGATCGCCTTTGCGGGAGGAGGGGTCTATCCCCAGGCGGGAACGGTCAACGATACAGGGGAAACGCTCACCTTTCAGCCTGATGGCAAGATCCTCCTGGCCGGAATGGCCAGCTCCGGTGTGGCGGCCGGAAACAACTACTACGCCCTGCGCGTGGAGGGCGATGGTGCTCTGGTTTCCCCGCTTGGGGCGTGGCGGCAGACACACTTCGGCACCACCGCCAATGCGGGAAATGCCGCCGACAACGCCGATACTGATCACGACGGGGTGAGCAATCTTATCGAGTACGCCTTCAATACAAATCCCAACTCGCCCGCGTCGCGCTCGGTGCCTGCCATGACGCGCCTAGCCGGCGGCATTGAGCTGAATTTCCCCGATCCCGACCCGACCGGCGTGCGGATGCTCTCCATCGAGGCTGAGTGGAGCCCCACTCTCGCCACCGGCTCCTGGCTGCCAGTCGATGACACCGGCGACGCGACCAACTACGGCTTTCAACTGCCCTTCACGTCAGGGCGTCAGGGTTACATGAGGTTGCGAATCACCGGGGATTTTGCTCCGTGATTTGGCGGCGGAAACCCGATCCGGACCCGGGAGTCACGGACGCGGCACCTGGACGGGATACATCAGATACGCAATCACATCCCGCACCTGATCCGGCTGGAGCGCGGTGAGCAGGCCTTCGGGCATGAGGGATTGGGGCGGCGTTTCGCGCTTTTGGACGGCCGTGTGCTCGGCGGTGACCTCCTCGCTCAGAGTGCGCAGCGTGACGGTGCGCTCGTTTTCCCCAGCGATCACGCCGGCCAGCGTACGGCCATCCTTCAACGTGAGGATGGTAAGCCGGTGATCCGCGCTGACGAGGGCGCTGGGATCGACGATGTTTTCCAGCAGGTAGTCCAGGTTCGCCCGGCCGGAGCCGGTGAGGTCCGGGCCCAGTTTTCCTCCGCTGCCGTAGAGGGTGTGGCAGGTGGTGCAGAGCGTCTCAAAAAGCACGCGCCCCTGGCCCAACGAGGCGCGGTTCAGCACGTCGGGCGTCAGGTCGGCTTTCAGGGCGCCGATTTGTCTCCGCTTGTCCTTGGACGACTCCCGCACCTCTCCCCAGACGTCCTTCAGTTTCTGGCTCAGCGCGGCATCGTTCAGCACTCCGATCTGCCTGGCGTGAAACGGCGTCAGGTCAGTCTTCGGGATTTTCCCCGCCGCCATGTCCGTCAGCAGCGCCCGGGCCAGAGAAATCCGGGAAACCAGCGTCTCCAGCAGTGCGGGACGGTCCGCTGGGCGGAATTTTTGATAACTACGCACAATATTCCGCGCCAGAGCCTCATCCTCGAAAAGCGACAGTCCGCGCACGGCGGTGAGATTCAGGACGGGCTCGCTGAGAAGGCCTTCGCAAACCTCCCGCAGTTCTGGAGGCCGGGCCTCGATGAACGAAGCCAGCGCAGTCTGCCGCCGGTGCGTTTCCGCCGACTTGTCCAGAGCCAGGCGTTTGATTTCCGCCAGCGCCACCCCGTCGCCGAAGAGCGTGCCGAGCGCCTGCACCGCTTCCGGGCTGGTTTGTTGCGCCTTCAGGGCAAAGGCATCCCAGCCTGCCGGTTTCGCCGCCTTCCTCCGCCCGGTCAGACCATCGCGCAGGCCGGTCAGGACCGGGAAAATCTGGTCCTCCGTGGCAATCGAAAGCAGCTGGTTTACGGCCTCCGGCGCGGAATCAATGCGCCCTGCCAGGCTGCGGCTCAGCCATTTCACCACTTGCAGCCAGTGGCAGACGCGGGCCAGACGCACGAGGGCCGCCGGTTCGCCGCGCCCCATCGGGATGCTGCCCGCCCAGACCATGTGGGGCAGATGCGGGTCCGCAGCATCCTCGTTTCTGGCGGCCAGGGCCAGGGCGAGGGGCTCTCGTTTTTCCGGAGAAAGCTGCTGAAGCACAGAGGCCAGCGCCAGTCGGACCAGACCGGAGGTGTCTTTCTCCGCCAGAGCCACCAGCGCGGGCAGAATCCCGGAGACATCGGGATAAACCGCCCCCGGCAGCGGGCCGGTGACGGTGTCCAGCGGCCACTCGTCCGTCAGCAGCCGGATCACCCAGACTCGGACGTGCTCATCCTCATCGGTCAGGAGGCCGGAAAGCATCCCTTTTTCCACCGGACCGGTGGTGTTCAGGGCCCAGAGTGCCCGCAAGCGCTGAGGGACCGGGATTTTAACGTCGAGCGCAACTCGCTTTAGCTGGAGAAGAAGCTCCGGCGCAACCCCGCGCGATGCCAGCCCCGTGCGCCATTGCCGCTCGAACCAGGCGTTCGGCTCTTTTAAAATGCGCTCAACCACCGCCGCCTCGGACCCTCCGGCCAGGAGTGAAAAATCGGCCGGCATGGGGTCGCCGTGCGTCACGCGAAACACCCGCCCGCTCTGACGGTGAACGCCCGTGGATTCGTGGCACTCCCCGGTGTCGCTCCAGTCCAGCAGGTAGACGCTGCCGTCCGGCCCGGTGCTGAGGTCGATCCCGCGAAACCACGGGTCCGCCGATTTCAAGATGTCGGGCTCGTGTTTTCCCACATAGCCGCTCCCCAGCCGCTCCAGGCGCTCCACGTTCACCCGGCGTCCGTGCAGATTCAGCGTCAGGAGTTTTCCCTCCCACCCGGCGGGCCACTGGGTGCCCTGGCAAATCATCATTCCCACGTGCGCATGACCGCCGCCGAGGGCATCGGCTCCCTTGTCACTCAGGTTGTGCCAGCCGGCCTTGGTGTCGAAGTGCCAGTGATCCGCGATCATTTCCTGCCGCTCGTAGATTTCCGGGTTCGGGTCCATGCCGCCGGATTCCTTGAAATGCCCGCCCGCCATCAGGTGCCAGAGGTGGCCGTTCACCGTGTTGATGAAGAACCCCTCACCGTTCGCATCCCAGTCATGCCCCCACGGGTTCGTGGTCCCGTGGGTCAACACCTCCACCACCTTTCTCCCCGGATGAAACCGCCAAAGTCCGCCCTTGATCGGCACCCGCTTCTCCGCCGGCGTGCCAGGCACCCCCAGCAGCCCCGGACACGAGTGCCCGCACCGCCCGTACAACCATCCGTCCGGCCCCCAGCGCAGACCGTTGGCAAAATTATGGTAGTTGCTCTCGCTCACCGTAAATCCATCCAGCATCACCTGCGGCGGGCCGTCCGGCACGTCGTCACCGTTAGCATCCGGCACAAAAAGAAGCTGCGGTGGGCACATCAGCCACACCCCGCCCCGGCCGGTTTCCACACTGGTCAGCATCTGCACCGTGTCGGTGAAAACCCGGCGCGTCTCAGCCCTCCCGTCGTGATCCCTGTCCTCCAGGATGATCACCCGGTCCCGCAGGGCCAGGTCGAACCGCTTTTGCCGCTCCGCGTAGGTGAAATTCTCCGCCACCCACATTCGCCCCCGCGCATCCCACGCCATCGCGACCGGGTTTTCCACGTCCGGCTCGGCAGCGAAAACGGACACCTTAAATCCCTCCGGGACCGCCATCCCCTGGGCCGCCTCCGCAGCAGGCATGGGCAGTCCGGGTTCCTTCTCGCTAATGTACGGAGTGGGAAAATCTGACGCACCCAGCCTCCCGCAGAATAGCAGAATCCAAAAAATGGAATGGGATTGGGAGGGGGCAAGCATGGGAATATTCGGGCGCCAGCCCGGCTTCCGGACGGCACGGGCTATCCAGGCCGGGTTCAGGATTTGAGTCGGACTCGACTCCAATTTCGAGGAACGAAACCCCAGAGTCAACCGTGAAGCCGCACCCCGGCATTTCACCCCGGAGGCCCATCAAAATCGTTGAAACTGATCCAAGGCAATTTTACCGATTAATTAACCACTCGTATTTCAAACTTATTATTGAATTCACGTAAAAAATCGATTTTTCTGGTTTTGAACAATAAATCGAGCCTTCATTGGCAGCAAACACCGGCGATCCGCCCGCAATCGGGCTCAGTTGCGGGCGGATTTTTGATAATACCACCGGTACAGCCGCTCCGGAGAGAGACCCAGACGAAACAGAGAAATTAGCACCAGATTTTCGAACCGATTTTTCCAGAGTCCACGTCGGTGGAACCTGCGCATCGATGTCCGAATTGGCGGATCGATGAGCGTCCAGGCAAAATGGCGGCGCAGCCTGTCTGACAGCTCTACATCCTCCATGAGTGGCAGCGGTCTGAAGCCGCCGAACTCGTGAAAATACTCCCGAACGAAGAACATGGTTTGATCGCCATAGACGACGCCAAACTGCTCGCCCCACCACCGGGAGAGGCCGGTCAGCCAGCCCAAGCCAGGATAGTGGCCCTCCAGATCTCGGAAAAAAGCTCCTGCTCGCACATCCTGGCCGAGAGCCCGGATGGCGTCCAAATGAACAGGGGTGAGAACCGTGTCACAATGGTTAAAGACGAGCCATTTTCCCGTGGCCTCCCCCGCCCCGGCGTTGAGCTGCCCCCCTCGTCCCGGAGTGGGGCATTTCACCAGACGTGCGCCAAATTGTCCCGCCACCTCTGCACAGGAATCATCTCCCGACGCGTCAGCCACGATGACCTCCACCCCCTCGCAGTCGCGGAGACGACATAGGCATTCCTCCAGAGCCGGGGCGTCATTCCAGACGGGAATGATGACGCTCAGGTCAATTCGGGCAGGCGTTGTTTTTGGGCGGCCGGCTGGACTCACGCCTCCGGGGTGAACCCAAGGACAATGTCGAATTTCGCCGTCAGTTCGCCGGTTTTGCTCCCCGGCAGCGCGTTGAAAGGCACCATGACCGAGGCCTTCTGTTTTTCGTCCTGGATGCCCTTCACCACGCCGTCCGTGTCATTGCGGGGCTCGCCCTTGATGTAGCACTGCGTGGTCCATTTTTCCCGGCCCTTTGTTTTCAGGGCAAAATGGATGTGGGGCGTCCGGCCGGGATAGGCGACGGGTTTGATCGTCCGAAAGAGGTATTCGCCAGTGGCCCCGGTCAAAAACCGGCCAAATCCTTGAAAATGCGTGTCCCGCTTGTCCTGTCCCTGGCATTTGGAATGAATGTAGACCGCCTTCGAATCCACCTGCCAGATTTCCACGAGGGCATTCCGGACCGGCTCTCCTTTTTCGTTCAGGATGCGCCCGCTCAGCCACGTGATCTCGCCCACAGCCGGCGTCGTATCGTCATTCAGGACGATCAGGTCATTGTCCGTGTCCAGCGGCAGGTGGTCCGGGTAAAACGGCCCCTCCGTCTGCTTGGGGGTCCGGATGAGTTCCTCGGCAAACGCCCCCGGCACCGCAAATATCGCCGGCACCAGGGCCAGCCGCTTCAGCAGCCCCCGCCGGTTCAGCTGGAGGCCTGGTTGATTCACGATGGGCAGCCCGTGGTAGTACATTTCATCCGCTTTCATTCGGGCATCCTGACCGGCCCGGTCGGGAACGGCAAGCTTCAAATCGCCCCGCCTGCGCTTTTTTGCTTTCAATCAGGCCCCAAACACGGTGAGCGGCCCCGCTTGCACATTCGCTCATCGCCTCTAAGTTACGCGTCCCTCACTCCGGGCGCGCAGGATGCCGCCCCTTTTTTTTAAGGCATGTCCATTGAACTGACCCGCAACTTCTCCATCATCGCACACATCGACCACGGCAAGACGACCATGTCGGATCGTCTGCTGCAGATGACTGCCACCGTCTCGGACCGTGTTCTTCAGGAACAGCATCTGGACTCCATGGATCTGGAGCGCGAACGCGGGATTACCATCAAGGCCCACCCGGTCACCATGGCCTACAAGGCGAAGGACGGGAAAACTTACAAGCTGAACCTGCTCGATACCCCGGGCCACGTCGACTTCACCTACGAGGTCTCCCGCTCGCTGGCGGCGTGCGAGGGGGCGGTCCTCATCATCGATGCCGCCCAGGGAGTGGAAGCCCAGACCGTGGCGAATCTCCACCTGGCCAACGGGCAGAAGCTGAAGATCATCCCGGTGATCAACAAAATCGACCTCCCGGCGTGCAATCTGCCTATGGCGCACAAGCAGCTTGAGGACATCCTGCAAATTCCCCACGAGGAGGCCATCCCGGCCAGTGCGAAGATGGGCATCGGCATCGAGGAAATCCTGGAGGCGATTATTCAACGGGTCCCCCACCCCAAGATATACACGGACAACTACCTGCGCGCCTCGGTCTTCGACTCCCTCTTCGACAGCTACCGCGGCGTCATCATGTACGTCCGCGTCTATTCCGGCACGCTGAAGCGCGGTCAGGCCATCCTGATGCACAGCACCAACCAGAAGTACGAGGTGAAGGAAGTCGGCATCTTCACCCCGAAAAAAGTGGTCATGGACGTGCTGGAGGCGGGCGATGTGGGCTACGTGGTGGCCAACATGAAGGAATCCAAGGAGGTGAAGATCGGCGACACCATCACGGAAAGCCGGAATCCCGTCCCCGAGGCCCTGCCCGGTTTCAAGGAGATCCAGCCGATGGTTTTCGCGGGCATTTATCCGATCAGCACGGATGATTTCGAGGCGCTCAAGGCCGCCATGGGCAAGCTGCAGATCAACGACAGCTCCTTCCACTACATGGCGGAATCCTCCGTGGCTCTGGGTTTTGGCTTCCGCTGCGGCTTCTTGGGCCTCCTGCACATGGAGATCGTTCAGGAGCGTCTGCGCCGGGAGTTCAACATGGACGTCATCTCCACCTACCCGGGCGTCATTTACGAACTCCGCATGACCAACGGGGAGGAGATGAACGTGGACAACCCCTCCTTCCTGCCGAATCCCTCGGTCATTCAGGAAATTCGGGAACCGATGGTGAAATCCTTCATCCTCATTCCGAACGACTACATCGGCGACATCATGACCCTCGTCATGGAGAAGCGGGGCATCATTTACAATACCGAAACGCTGGACGGCACCCGCGTGATGCTCACCTGCCGGATGCCGCTGAACGAGATCCTCGTGGACTTCAACGACAAGCTGAAATCTCTCACCCGCGGCTACGGGTCGATGGACTACGAATACGACGGCTACGAGGCCGCCCACCTGGTGAAGATGGACATTCTCATCAATGGCGAGCCGGTGGACGCCTTCTCCACCATCGTTCACCGGGACAAGGCCGAGTTCCGCGGACGCGCCCTGTGCGAAAAGCTCAAGGACGTCATCCCTCCCCAGCTCTTCCAGGTTCCCATCCAGGCCGCCATCGGCGGAAAAATCATCGCGCGCGAATCCATCAAAGCCATGCGCAAAGACGTGACCGCCAAGTGCTACGGTGGTGACATTTCCCGGAAACGCAAGCTGCTGGACAAGCAGAAGAAAGGGAAAAAGAAGATGAAGGCCATCGGCAAGATCAACATCCCCCAGGAAGCTTTCATCCAGGTGCTCAAGACGAATGATTGACCTGATCCGGGCCAATTTTTGAACAATCCGCCTCCCCGGCACACTGAACATTGCTGAATTTCCCTTCGAACCAACCGCCCGTCCATGTTTACCTTCCTCAAACCGAAACACGTCCAACACGGTGAACTCCTGCTCAAGGGAGTGGATAAATTCGTCAGCTACAAGCGGGACATCCTGAAGCCGGATCGGCTCGAGGAGATTTCCGCCCTGCGCGAGGAGTTTGCCGGGATTTTGAAATCCGGCAGCAAGGAGGACGCTGAGGCGTCGGCGGAAAAACTGACCACGGCCTGCGAGAAAGCGGCCCCCCACGTCGAACATGCCGGCCTGCGCGAAAACATCGAGGTGATCGTGGTCGCCTTCGTCATCGCGCTGGGCATTCGTGCTTACTTCCTGCAGCCGTTCAAAATCCCGACCGGCTCCATGCAGCCGACCCTGAACGGGATCATCGCAACACAGACAGACACAGGATCGCCGAATGTGCTCAAGCAGGCATTCGACGTGCTCGCCCTCGGCCGGAACTACGTTCGCGAGGTGGCCCCGCAGGACGATGAGATCATCGGCCTGGAGGAAAGCAAGCCGGGCTACTTTTTCACCGCCACGACCATCCGCATGGCCTCGGGCAATGACCTGAAACTCTGGGCTCCGGCGGAGCAGGTGCTGATGCGGCTGCAGAAATTCAGTCCGAACGGGCTCCCCTTCGCCCCCACCAAGAGCGAGCGGAACGGCGACGCCACGAACGCATTCAAGGCAACCACACCAGTCAAGGTCAAGAAGGACCAGCTGCTGGTCGAGGGATTCATCGACACCGGTGATCAAGTGCTGGTGAACAAGTTTTCCTATCATTTCCGTCGTCCGACGCGCGGGGAGGTCTTTGTGTTTAACACCAAGGGGATCGTCGGCATCCAGGTGCCCTCCTCCCAGGGGTCTCAGCACTACATCAAGCGGCTGGCAGGCACGCCGGGTGACCATTTGGAAGTCCGCTCCCTCGCCGGAGTGCCCCGTGACACAAAACGAGCCGAACTTTTTATCAACGGTCAGCGAGCCAGCGAGCCGGGCTTTGTCCGCGTCATGAAGGCAGAGGAGGGTTACGGAGGCTACTCCATGGACGGCACGACGCACGACATCACGCTTTCCACTGAAGAAGGCGGACGCCAGTATTTCGCCATGGGAGACAACAGCTACAACAGCTACGACAGCCGGGGCTGGGGTCCTGTGCCGGAGCGGAATGTGGTGGGGCCGGCCTTGTTTGCCTATTACCCGTTTGGTCGGCATTGGGGTTTGATCAAGTAGGCGGTGTGATGGCGTGGCGGGACGGCTGAGTGAGTGAGCTTGGGGTACCAGTCGCCCCACCAGTTCCCGCCTCATGATCATCCTGCCAAACTCCGCAGTTGATGCTTGTCGGACCCGATGGTTTCTGGCATGATCTGCGGCAATGAACGCCCCCCAATCCGCTGCCTCCCCCAAGGCGGCCCTCATCCTGTCCTTTGCCGTCATGACTGCCGCTGTCCTGGCGGCGCCGATGGACCTGCAACCGCTGCCTACGGGCACGCTCGTCGTGCAGGAGCCGGGCGGGCGAATCACGCTGGAACTGGCTGGTGACGAAGTGGGATTGAAATCCCGCAACGGGATGACGAGAGTGGAAAAGGTGGCGGCCAAAGTGGAGGCGGAGGGTGTGCGGCGTGCCGCGAACTCGCGCGGCCGGTCGAACCCGGGTGAAAAGGCGGACCTAATTTTCTACCCGGCCGGGGAGCCGCGAGACGAAGCGAACCGCCGCTGGCTCACCTCCGGCGTTCGGGCGCGGGTGCCAGGAAATGCGGACATCGCCGCGCTCGCCGCAGCGTCCGGAGCGGAGTCGGCCCGGCGGCTGCCGTACGCGCCGGAGTGGGTTCTTTTCACCGCCACACCGGGGGCCGGGAATGCGCTGGTGCTGGCGGAGGCGGTGAAAAAGCTGCCCGGAGTTTCCACGGTGGAGCCCGCCCTCGCCCGACAGAGGACGCGCCGGTTCGTTCCAAACGACCCGTTTTTCGCCTACAACGCCGCCAACCCCGGCTACCAGTGGCACCTGAAAAACACGGGGGAAAACGGCGCCATCGCCGGCATAGACGTCAACATCACGGGCGTCTGGGACACCTTTAAAGGAAGCGGAGTGCGCATCGGCGTGGTGGATGACGGCATGGAAACCACCCACCCGGATCTCGCGCCGAATGCCGACACGGTGAACGACTGGGACTTCAACGGACTGGATGGCGACCCGGCCCCCGGCTTGGGCAACAACCACGGAACCTCCTGCGCCGGGGTGGCCGCAGGGCGCGGAAACAACGGCATCGGAATCAGTGGGGCGGCCCCGCTGGCGACGCTCGTGGGGATGAAGCTTATTGCCGCAGCGACCACGGACGAGGACGAGGCGGACGCCTTTTCGTGGAAGAGCGACATCATCGACATCAAGAGCAACAGCTGGGGTCCGTCCGACAATGGCAGCACTGTCGCGGGACCGGGAAGCGTCTCCCTCTCTGCGCTGGAGACGGCGGTGAATGACGGTCGCGGGGGAAAAGGGACGGTTTTTTTCTGGGCGGCGGGCAACGGCAAGCTGAACTACGACAATTCGAACTTCGATGGCTGGTCGGGCTCCCGCTTCGTCACGGCGGTGGCGGCGGTGACTGACCGCGGGGTTTCCGCCTGGTATAGCGAGCCAGGCTCCAACATCCTCGTCTGCGCGCCCTCCAATGGCGGCAACCAGGGCGTCACCACCACGGACCTGACCGGGGCGCTCGGCTACAACACGTCGGGCTCGTCAAACTACGCGGATCTAAATTACACCCGGGATTTCGGCGGCACGTCGTCCGCCTGCCCGCTCACCGCCGGCTGCGCCGCCCTCATGCTGGAGGCCCGGCCTGCACTGACCTGGCGGGATGTGCAGGAAATCCTCGTCCGCACCGCCGTGAAGAACGACCCCACCTCCACGGACTGGGTCACGAATGGCGGCGGCTTTCATTTCCACCACAACTACGGCGCCGGCATGGTGGACACGGCGGCGGCGGTCGCCCTGGCGCAGACGTGGACGCTGCTGCCGCCCCAGCAGCACACGGACTTCACCCAGAGCGGCATCGCCGGGGCCATCCCGGATGCCAGCGCCACCGGCTTCAGCCAGACGTTCACCATCCCAGCGGCGAAGGACATGCGCATCGAGCACGTCACCGTGGACATCGACTACACCCACCCGAAGCGCAGCGATCTGGAAATCAGCCTCATTTCCCCCACCGGCACCGTCAGCCGGTTGAGTGACCGCCGGTTGAGCGACAACAAGGCCAACCTCTCCTGGACCTTCCTGACCACCCACCACCGTGGTGAGCGGACCACCGGTGCATGGACAGTGAAAATAGCGGACCGGGTCGCCACCTCCACCGGCACTCTGAACTCCGCCGCTCTGCATTTTTACGGGACCGAGCTGCAGCCCGCCGGCCTGCCAGTCATCACCAGTGCCGCCTCGGCCACCGGGACGAAAGACAATCTGTTCGGCTACCAGGTCGTCACAGCGGAACCCGCCGCCAGCTTTGCCGTGACGGCGGGCACCCTGCCTGCAGGACTGACTCTGAATGCCTTCACCGGCCGCATCACCGGCACGCCCACGGCAGTCGGGACGTTCGTGGTCACCGTTTCCGCGACGAATTCCTTCGGCACGAGCACGGCGGGCTTGACGATCACCATCGGCCTCAGCGCCGGGGCCCTCATCGCGGATGCCGTGGACACCGCCGACATCGGCTGGACCACCACGGGATCTGCCCCCTGGTTCTGGCAAACGTCAGTCACCCACGACGGCATCGATGCCGCACGCAGCGGCGGTGGCGCGGACTACGATGAAAACCGGCTCGACGTTACCATCACCGGGCCAAAGGTCGTGCGCTGGTGGTGGAAGGTCTCTTCAAACCTCAGGCATGATTTTTACGGTGTCTTCCTCGATGCCGTGGAGCAAATGGTCATGAGCGGCGAGGTGGACTGGGAGGAGCGCGAGCTTTTTGTCCCGGCGGGCGTCCACACGCTGGAGTGGCGCTACTGGCGCGATGCCGCCGGGCAGGTCGGCCTGGATTCTGGATTTCTGGATGAAGTGCGGATCGAAGACCCCGCCGCCACCCGCCCCTACATCAGCCAGGCTCCGCTCGATTTCGCCGCGCCGCTGAACGCACCCGCCGCCCTTTTCTCCGTCGCCACCGGCCCGGGGCCCATCACCTACGCATGGGAAAAGGATGGCACTCCCCTGCCCTCCGTCACCGGCCCGGTTCTGTCCTTTTCCAGCCTGGTTCCGGGCGACGCCGGCGTCTACCGTGTGGTGGCCACGAACTCCTTCGGCTCCACGAAGAGCCAGCCGGCCACCCTCTCGGTGACCACCCCCGCCGCGAGTGCGACGCTGGGGAACCTGGTCGAAGCCCCGGTGCTGCCCTGGGGCAGCGCGAGCCCGTCGTGGATCGCCGAGTCCGTCGCCGGTCAGACGCGCGACGGAGTGGACGCCGTCCGCTCCGCCGCCATCGACTCGGTCAGCTCCACTTCCCTCCACACCTCCGTCACCGGTCCCGGGACCCTCAGCTTCTGGTGGCGCGTTTCCTCCGAGCAGGACTATGATTTTCTCACCTTCCGCCAGGACGGCGCCACCGTGCAGCGCATCTCCGGGACCAGCGGCACTTGGGCCCAGATCACCCGCGCCATCCCGGCCGGCTTCCACACCCTCTCGTGGACGTACCGCACGGATGAATTTGTCAGCTCAGGCAGCAACGCCGGGTGGCTGGACCAGGTCGAATACCGCGTCCGCTATGCAGACTGGGCCACCACCGTCTTCACTCCGGAGCAGGCCACCGCCGGGGGCATCACCGGTCTGCATGATGACCCGGACAACGACGGCCTGGATAACTTCCTCGAATACGCCCTCGGCGGCGCCCCCCTCGTCGCTCAGGGCGAGGCCCTCCCCGCCACCGCCGTCGTGCCCGCCTCGCAGCTCGCCTCCAGCAGCCTCAGCATCACCTACCGCCGCCGGACGGATGCCGCCGTTCGCGGACTCACGTACACCCTCCTCTTCAGCACGGAACTCGCCCCCGCCACCTTCCTCCCCCGCTCCGTGGTCGAGTCAGCCGTTGTTCCCGCCGGCGACGGCCAGACCGAGTGGGTCACAGCCACCGCAGCCACTCTCCCGGGCGACGGCTCGCGTGTGTTCGTTCAACTGCGTGTCACGGAGCCGTAGGGCTGGCCAACCGCAAGCACGGCCCGCTCACTCCGTCACAAACAGATCCATCCTCCCCCGGCTGCCGGCCCAGTTGAGGGCGTCGTTGCCGATGAGCTGTGTTTCGGTGCCTCGGATGTCGCGGATGTGGAGCTTGTGGTTCGAGCTGTAAACGCTGGTGCCGTAGATGAAGCTGAGCCGGCTGTCCCGGTTTTCGAAGATGGGGCGGTCGTCGGGGATCTTTTGCAGCGGGTAAATGAAGGAGCCCAGAAGCTCGGTGCTGGCTCCGGCTTCGGCCAGAAATTTCTGGCTCTCGTATTCCGTTTTGAAGCCCAGCGACCAGATGGTGGCTCCCTTGCTGTGAATGCACGGCCCGGCCTGATGGCTCTCCGGGTTCCACTGGCGCACCCAGACGTGCTGCGGGTGGTCGAAGTGCCAGTCGGCCCCGCCGACATCCTCCGCAAAGAGCCTGCCGCCTGCCTTGGTCGTGGTGTAGCGGCCGGGCGAGCTGCTGCGGAGCACCAGCGTGGCGGGCGAGGCGTGCTGCACGTGCACACAGCCGAGACGGTCCAGCACGAGGGTGCGCTTCGCATCTGGCTCGTCGAAAATCAGCAACGGTGGCGGAGCCGCAGCGGCATCGGTCTGCTCCCGCTTGTGGTCGCCTTTCCACACCTTGGAGGGCCAGTTCAGGTCACTCCCGAAACCCATGATCCGCTCCACTTTTCCGTGCAGGCGGATTGGCGTGTACAGCGGCGTGCTGGCACTGCGGGGAAAATAGATCACGCGGGCTCCGCTCTCGATGGCGGCCTGCACGGCGGGCGACCAGTCTTCACCCGCACGTTTGCCGGCAAATTTCAGCACGCTCACCCACTCACTTACAGGCGGCAGTGGAGGATCAGGCGTTTCTTCGATGGGCAGCTTGAGTGCGCCTTTGGCAGTGCCAAAACCGTTGACGATCTTGTCGCCCACATATTCTCCAAGGTCCGGGCCAGCGATCGTTTCCTCCCTCCACTCCAGCGGCTTTTGATTCACGAGGATGCGCTTGGCAATGGCGTTGCCGTAGCCCTTCGTCTTCACCCGCAGAGCGTAAAGAGCGCCCTCGGCCCGCATGGCACTTTCGCTTTTTGCTCCGCCTGTCAGGCTGGAATCCAGCAACGTGATCATCGAGTTCGCGCCCTCGCTGATGATCGCAGGGACGGTGTTGGTGGAGAGCAATCCCCGAATGGCGAGAATGTTGCCCTGATTGAAAATGCCCGCCTTCTTTTGGCCGCGGAGCCGCAGGTGCTCGAAGGTCATGGAGTATTCCTGATAGCGCGAGTGCACGCCGTAATCGAACCCCTCCACGGTCACGTTCTTCACCAGAGCCGGACCGCAGTCATGATGCGTGAGATCCAGTCCGCACACGCCGGTGCCATCGCCACTGCGGATGATCACATTTTCCAGCCGCCCAATGTTGTTGGCGTGAAACTCAATGCCTCGGGCTCCGGGATTGCCCTTGCCGGTGTCCAGCGTCATGCCGTCCAGGTAGATGCTGATGCTGCTGCCATTCACACCTTTTTCCGAACCGCTTGGCCCATTCGTGCTGCTCATGCGCAGGATGGGCAGCGGATTGGTGGCGTCCTGAAACACGCCGTCCTTCAGTCGCAGGATCGTTTTGTCAGGACCGGCGCCCTTCACATCAATGAACCGACCGCCCTGCACCACGCCGCTGATGAGATACGTGCCCGGCGGCACCAGCAGCGTGTGGTAGGCCAGCGGCACCCGGCTGCACAAGGCTTCGAAGGCTTTGTTGAAAGCGGCAGTGTCGTCGATTTTCCCATCACCCACGGCCCCGAAGTGCTCCTTCACATCCATGCAGCCCGCATCCAGAGGCACGATCTGCTGCGTGCTCTCAAAACTCACTCCCGCGAGTGGCGTGGCGACGGCGTGGAGAAATTGGGAGGGCCGCAGCGCCTTGGGTGTCAATCTGACTTCATCCACCAGTCCGGCAAACTTTCCCCCGCCAATGACCAGCGGGGCATCGTCGAAGGCAAGTGACCCAGCGAGTGGTTCACTGGCGGAGAGATAGGAATCGACGTATGCCGTCATCATTTTCCTCTCCGCATCCACCACCAGCGCCACATGCCGCCATACGGTGTCCTTGCCACCCTGCCACTGGGCCGCACTGCCGTAGTAGCCCACGCCCGGCATGATGCGTCCGGCCTTTACTGGCTCAACGAAGGCGCGGAAATAAAATTGATTGTGTGCCTGAAAATGATCGAGCTTCAGTCCGAACTCCGCCGCTCCGCCGTCCTTGCTTTCCTTGTGCACGAGGGCGGCATCGGCTGCTGCCGAGGGTTTCACGAACGCTTCGAGCGTGAAGCTGCCTTGTTTCATCTGGGCTGCGGGCACAGAGAGTGCAGGGGTGTCGGGTGAAAGAGAGCGGGAATGGGTGTTGGGAACGGAGGCTTTCGTCAGCGGGTCATAGAGAAATGGCGCGGGCACCTCCGCGGAACCGGCCGGATCCTCCATGCGCACGTGAACTGGCTCCGCCGCTGCCAGCCGGGTGGAAACAGTGAGGGCGAGGAAGATGAATGCGGAGCGATGAGTTTTCATGGATTCGACGCAAATGGAACACAATTTGAGCCCGAATGCAGCCATCGCGTGATAATCCTTTCGGGCTACAATGCCGCGTGCAGAGCATTTGCGTCGTGCCCTGCCGGTGCGACGATGCAGTCGTGCCATTTCGTTTCCTCATCGTCACCACTGCTTTCCTGAGCCTGCTCGCAGCGCCAGCGCTGGTGCGTGCCGATCTGACGACGGTGGCGGAGGTGCGCTCGCTCACGCAGGAGCAGGCCCGCGGGCAGCTCCCGGTGCGGCTGCGCGGGGTGGTCACTTATTTTGCCGCCGGCACGGGCCATGCGTTTGTTCAGGACGACACGGGCAGCATCTTTTTCAGCCCGGGTGTGAATGGCACCCCGGGCTCGGTGGTGGCGGAACCGGGCGAGGTGGTGGACATCGCTGGACTGACCGTGGCGGGAAGCTTTTCCCCCAGCGTGGCCGGAGGCACGGCGGCGGATGGCACGAGGCTGCCAGTGCGGCTGGAGAAACTGGGCGAGCGCCGGCATCCAGCGGCAGAGGAAGTGGACCTGCGGGAAATCCGGCATACACGCTGGCATGATCAATACGTCAGGGTGCATGGCACGGTGCGGAAGGTGGATGGAAATGAGATCTGGTTGAGTGACAGGGCGGGGCGGCTGACATCCGTGGTTTTCCACACGGAATCCCGGGTGACCGCAGCGTGGATCAATCGCGAGGTGGCGCTGGACGCGGTGGTGGCGGGCGGCACGAACGAACGCGGGCAGTTTGGCAATGTCAGGCTGCTGGTGGCGGACGCCTCCTCAGCGGCGCCGCAACCGCTGGCCGCAGCGGATGAGACGCGGAGCATCGCCGACTTGTTTCTCTATCAACCCCAGTCATCCGCCTATGCCGATGCAGCCACTCGCTGGGCCCTGCGGGGCACCGTCAGCCTGGTGAGGACCGGGGGCTTCTACTTGGCAGATGAAAAAAGCGGCCTCTGGGTCCAGACGCCACAGCAGATCGAGGTGAAAGTGGGCGGGCGGGTGCGGGTCACAGGCTACGCCACGAGGGGCGAACGCGGGACATTTCTGGCGGACGCCATTGTGCAATCCGAAGGTCCTGGCACGCCACCGAAACCGCACTGGACCACTCTGGATGATGCGTCCCAGCCGCAGGCCGAGGCCTCGCTGGCGCAACTCACCGGCCGCGTGACAGGCACTGCTGAGACGGGCGGCGGGCAGTTGATTTACCTGACAGACGAGAGCGGAAAACCCTTCGAAGCGCACAGCCCGGTGAAGCTTTCCGCCGCCGCCACCGAAGCGCTCCTCCGTGTCACCGGCATCAGCCAGCCCCCGGCAAAGGATGATGAGCAACCAGCCCCGCTGGCCCTGCTGCTGCGCTCCGCAGACGACGCCACCCTCCTGCAGTCCCCGCCATGGCTCAGCCCGGAGCGCCAGCGCTGGCTGCTCACCGGCTGCGGAGTGGTGCTGGGACTGGGCCTGCTCTGGCTCGTAATGTTGAAACGCCAGGTCGCCCGCCAGACGCGGCAGCTCATGGATGGCGTAGTCCAGCGGACCCTGCTGGAGGAGCGCCAGCGGCTGGGGCGGGATCTGCACGACTCCCTGGAGCAGCAGCTGGCCGGGCTGCATCTGCATCTGGATGCCCTGACTGACTGGACCAGCGACGAACCCGCCGTGCCCGCACGCATTCGCCAAAGCATCATCGCCGCACGGGCCATGCTGGCCCACTGCCGGACGGAGGCCCGGCGCTCCGTCCATGACCTGCGCTCGGCCACCCTGGAGCGTGGCGGACTGGCCGGCGCCCTGGGCGAACTCACCTCCTCCGCACCTCCCGCCGGGGTGCCCGCCCTGTCACTCGACGTCACCGGCACGGCCACTCCCCTGCCCCAGCTTTTCGAGTTTCACCTCCTTCGGTGCGCTCAGGAGTGCGTGGGCAATGCCCTGAAGCACGCCTCCGCCACGCGCATCCACATCGGCCTGCGCTATACCAGCAGTGAGGTCGTGCTCGCCATCGAGGACGACGGCTGCGGCTTTGATTCCGCCACCATCGGCTCCCAGCCGGGGCAGCATTTTGGCCTGCTCCATCTTCACGAGCGGGCCACCCGCCTCGGCGGGCGTCTGGAAATCCGCACCTCGCCTGGCGCCGGCGCCACTCTTGTCTTCACCATCCCCCTTCCTGCATGAAAAAGCTTCGCCTGCTCATCGTCGACGATCACTTTTTCGTCCGCAGCGGCCTGTCAGCGTCCATCGCCCCGGAGGATGATCTGCTCGTTGTGGGCGAGGCGGAAAGCGTCGCCGCCGCCACGTCCGCCTGGCGCGAACTCCGCCCGGACGTCACCCTGCTCGACCTCCGCCTCGGCGAGGACACGGGGCTCGACGCGCTGCGCGAAATACGCTCGCTCGACCCCGCCGCTGCCGTCCTGGTTTTCTCCGTCGACCAGACAGAGGAGGACATCTTCCGCGCCCACGAGGCCGGAGCCATGGGCTACCTTTCGAAATCAGCCCTCCGCCGCGATCTCCTCGCCGCCATCCGTGCCATCGGCTCCGGGCAGCGGCATTATTCACACGCCGCCGAGTCCGTCATCCGCGAGCGCAGCGCCCGCACCGGCCTCAGCTCCCGTGAACTGGACGTCCTCCGCCTCATCGTCGAGGGCCTGCCCAACAAGCTCATCGCCGGCCGCCTCGGCATCGCCGAGAACACCGTGAAAGTCCACGTCGCCCACCTGCTCGAAAAACTCGACGCCCCGGACCGCACCACCGCCGCCCGGCAGGCCATCCAGCGCGGCCTCGTTCGCGTCTGAGCGCCGCTCCGCTCCGAAAAATGCCGCCCATGGACTCATTCCAATGAGCGTTCAGGATGGGGCAAACTGGCGTGTGGATTTTTTCCGATGGCAAGGCGCGAGGATGGAGCATATCCAATGCGATACGTGACTGACGAGCAACGCAGCCAGGGGGATAAAGCCCAGTCAGTTTGACTTAGCCTGAACGCGAATTGGAATCAGGGCGACTTCCGCCTTTCGCGAATGCCCAGCATGACCGGGATCGGCCGCGGACGCCCGTCGGAGGGGTGGTTGATCACCTTGAGCCCCGGCTGGTCCGGCTCGCGCTGGAGCAGGATGGAACTGCCGCCGCCATCCAGATTTACCGCCTCCGAGCATCCTCGCGATTTCATCAGGGCCGCCGATTCACGCAGGGACATTCCCTCGCTGACACCCGCCCAGCGCCCGTCGATCACGGCCAGCAGGAGCCAGCGACGGGACGGGTCAAAGCCGGCCAGGGTGCGTGGATGCAGGGTAGTGTTCGGTGTGGCGATCACCTTTCCGCCAGTGACCAGCAGGGTCCCCCAGTCCGCCACGGCCTGCTCGATCCGCACTCCCCTCGCCGGTGCACCGAGGTGCGGCGCCCTCGCCGCGTCGAACCAGAAGGGCACTCGCCCGCTTTTGCCGGCACTGCGCACCACCCCGTCCACCACGACGAGCCCCGCCATGTCCACCGGCTTGCCCGCGATCCACCCGCCCAGCCGCTCCAGCGCAGACGGGTCGGCCAAATACGAAAAAGCATTGGCATTCACCGCCGCCAGCAGCCCCGGAGCCCGTCCCGCCAGAGTTTGCGGTGCGGTAAGCACCGCCTCTGCTGGCCCCTTGCCGTCAGGATCCGGAGCCACGACCACGCACGGCTCGATGCGGGGATCACGCAGGTCCACGCGGAGAAAGTGAATCCGCAGCGGCCTGGGCTCGGTCAGCGTTTCGCTCCACCCCAGCACCGGCACACTCTGCCTGGCTTCCGGAGCCGAGTTTGCCCGGCCGGTGAGCCTTCGAATGGAGGGTGCCTCTTCGCCGTTTGCGGTCCAGACCACGCACGCCACCACCCCGGCCAGAGCACCAAGCCTGAGACTGCGATAAAAAAGAGCCGAGCCGTACATTCCGTTCACAAATAGGACGCATGTCAGCGGAATGCCGGCCGGCTCCTGTCTAAAAAACTGGGAAGGCACAGGAGCGGTGGACTGGCTGGTATGCCCAATTCCTGTCGAGCGAGCCGGACAATCCGCCGAGGAGAACGCTACCGCAGGCTCACCCGGGCCCGGTAGAAGCGGCGATTGCCCACGGGCGTGGTGACATGGGCGAACGAACCGCCGCTGAAGGCCGCCTCGGGCATATCCTGCCACGAGCCAAGATCCGCGCTGGATGCGAAACGGCCGACGACACGGCCAGCGTAGGCGGCAGGGAAATCAAAGCGCAGTCGCAACGCGCCCGGCGCGCTTTCATCAATGCGAACGTTCGTTATGGCGATGGCCACGGGCCGGGTGGCCGGTGAGCTGGTGTTGCAGCCTGGATCAGTGCCTTCGAAGTACTCCTGGAGACGCGAGAAGCTGGAGCCATCACCACTGGTGGCTGGATCCTGCCCGGTCGCCCCGAAGAAGGCGAGTTCCCATGCGTCCGGGAGGAGATTTCCATCCGCATCCATCGGGCTGGGCGCCCCCAGAGTGGTGAGCAGCACGGAGACAACCTCTATGCTGGCCACTCCACACGAGGTGGGGCGGTCAGTGTAGCCAATGATCGTCATCTGGCTCCCTGCAGGGAGCGAGAAGGTTTCGGGCCACTCAAAAGGCTGGCCGTTGTCGTCAAGCAGAGCGTAGTGGGCACCGCCGGACAGCGCCTCCACGGCGGTGCAGCCGGCGGGCGTTGCGGAGGGCATTGCTATGATCGTCAGTAATGGACGAACTGTCATCGCATTGGCGACGAGA
Organism: bacterium; assembly: GCA_031411255.1. Taxonomy (GTDB): domain Bacteria; phylum Verrucomicrobiota; class Verrucomicrobiia; order Verrucomicrobiales; family V1-33; genus JANOAS01. The sequence continues at coordinate 11,588 of JANOAS010000062.1, read as the reverse complement.
CTGCCAATCGAAGCGCTCGCGCTGGCTGTCTGCTGAGGCGTCAGTGTCGTCTGGGCGAGATAGGCGGCGGGCACAGCCCCCGTCCAGATGAACTCGCGCAAGGCATCGAGCGGGGCGGCGTAGAGGCCCGGCGAGGCATTCCCATACCGGCTGCTGATGCGGTAAACTTCCCGGGCGACCTCGACCAGAGCGGCGCCGCTGGGAGAATCCACCGAGGAAGCGAGGGCTGCCAGGGCGGAGCGAACCAGCACGCAGGGAGTGGAGGCGGCCGGGCTGCCCTCGCCAGGGATTTCCATGGTGCGCAATTCCTCCCCGCTGAGTGCTTTGAGGTTTGCGTTGATGGCGTCAGAGGGCCGCCATTTCGTGAAGCAAACCTGCTCCGTGGCGCCAACGAGGCCACGCTGCCGGGCCAGGCCACTCACGCCCCACTCCATCAGCGCAGTGACGAGCGTGTCAGTGAAATTTATGGTAGTCGTGACGGTCGCGGGAGTGGCGGCTGCGTAGGCGGTCTGGGCGGCTGCCGTCCAGGCGGCAGGCTGGGTGGCGGGCGAAGCCGCATTGTAGGTGAACGGGACCGAGACAGCCACGCCGTCCGGAACGGCCTGCAGAGCCACGATCTCGCGCCCGATGTCAGCGTCCGGTGCGGCGCCAATGAGCGGAAAATTCGATGCAGTAGCCAGCGTGAGCAGACGGAGGGAGGACTCCACAGGCTGGGCGGTCAGATCGACGAGTCCCGTGCCATTGGTAGTGAAACCGGTGCCGAGCGAGGCGGAGCCGGTGTCCCGCGCGGTGAGTTCCTCTTCGTTCTCTGGAGCGGCGGGCAGGTTCGTCACCCCGTTGTGGCCGGTGACCGTCGCATGGATGTCAAAACGGGCGGAAGAAGCGGCATGGGCGGCAGGCCTGATCAGGGAATTGTGCGGCCCTGAGCCTGCGAGGATTTCCTCAAGATCGCTGAACCCGTCGCCATCGCTGTCGGCGCCTTTCGTGGGATCAAGTCCCTGCGCGCGCTCTACAAAGTCGGGCACGCCATCGCTGTCGGTGTCCTGTTTTTCCGGCGGGGCGAGAAAGCGGAAATCCGCCTTCTGAATCGCGGAGGGCAGGCCCGAGGCGAGAGCGTACATTTCCAGAGTCGTGTCTGTGTAGAGCGCCACCGGCGCGCTGTACAGGCTGAACGCGGAGGCGGGGCTGGTGCGGTAGTAGATGGCGCTGGCCCCGCTGCGGGCCGTGAGCGCCACGGAGACACTGGCTTGAAAGGTGCCGCCGGCGGGCGAGGCTTTCACTTCCTCGTTCAATCCCCCCGTCTGGCCCTCCAGCCAGAAACAGGAAATCGAAGGCCGCCATTGGTTGTACAAGGCCCCCTGGGTGCCGCCAGGCGTGAGGCCGAGGCTCTGCGGAGTGCCGCTTCCCAGGCCGACGAGTGCGCCCAGATCGTCACGCCAGACCGCAGTCGCCGCCTGGGGCGCGCCGCTGAGCGAGACGGAGTCCGTCCAGTCACCCACCGAGGAACGGCGCAGGACCTGCGGGGAGGCGGTGACAAAGGGCGGTGCGTTCAGCAATAGAACGTTTGCCATCCCGGCATTCGGTCCGGCCTGCGGCATGACGTCCTCGCCCTGCTTGCTCCAGCTGCCACCACTTGCGGTGAACCGCCAGAGGTGAGTGGACGGCTGCCCTGCGGCGCTGGCGAAAAGGAGCTGGAAGGTGCCATTGCCCGTCACCGTGGCTCCGGAGAGGACGCCGGGCGCGCCGGTGAGCGGCGGGATGGCGGCAACCGTGAATCCCGAAGTCAGCGTGTAGTTGTACACCCTTGCTGCGCCGGCGGCATCCAGCACTAGGACTTGGTTGCCGGAACCATTGTTGATGACGTAGAGCTGCGCCACGGCACCCGGCAGCGTGCGGGTGATGGTGCTGGCAAAGCCATTCACGCCCGAATTGATCCGCCGCACGATAACGCTGGGACTGCCGGTGACGAAGCTCATGATGTCCGTCTGGGTGCTGTCGAACGTGCCATGCGCGATGCGTGATCCCGCAGGCAGGCCCGTCGCCGCGACGACGGTGGCGGCAGGTGTGCCGGTCGAGACATTGTACAACGTGAACGCCTCGGTGGCTCCGGTGGTGCGCTGCACGAGAACCATCTCCGCAGCCGCAGCGTTGGGCTTCAGCGCTATGGCCCGGATCCACTGGTCCGTGGAACCCAGCGAGCCGAGCTGGGTGAGGGTGCTGTTTCCCGTGCTGCGGATGGAGCGCAGTGAGGATGACTGGGCGAAGGGGTTGAGCACACTGCCGGTGACGAGGTCGGCATGAGCCGTGTTCGCCGGCGAACCGCCTGCAATGTCGAGCGTGGCAATGATTTTCGGCCCCACTCCGGTGAGCAGCCAGTCGGTCGTGGGATTGAAAATGAGAGATGCCGGCGTGGTGAACGTGATGCGGTTGCCCTCCGTAGAGGAAAAGAAGACGCTGTCCTGGGTGGTTGAGTTGACCCTCCCGGTGGCCACGCCCGCGAGGCCGGTGACACCGCTTGGCTGGGGCTGCCCCCAGCTGAAGGCCCCGCCAGCCGTGGCGTAGCCAACGCGGTAGAGGCCGGTGCTGCGGGTGACGACGATGACGTCGGACAGGCCGTCGCCATTAAAATCGCCGGACGAGGTGAACTCGGGCCCGCCGTCGTGGACAAAGGCCGCCTGAGCCGGATGCGGAGCCGCCAGAGCCAGGAGGGAGGCGGCCAGAACTGAGTTTGAGATCTGAAGTTTCATCGTGTGAAGTGTTGTTGGGAATTTCACGAGTGAGTCGAAGTTATGGGATGGTGACACTGCCCTGGGCGGGCACGACACGGTCGATTTCCTTGGTCCGCTCCTTGAAGCGGACGAAGAGGTACTTGTATTCAGCGCCGCGGACGGGCGGCTGCCGGTCAAGAGCGTAGAGATAGGCTCCCAATTTCCCGCTTGGGAGCACCTCCTTCGGGATGCCAACGATGAACGGATCCTTGATGATGTGCGCGGGCACATTGGTGGCGCCGGAAGGATACGTGGTGGTTTGATACGCGATCTCCTCCATGAGCGGCGAGACCTGCACCACGTCGCCGGAGACGACGGGAAATTTGGCGTTCGCCACTTGATAGCGGAAAAGCGCATACGGCAGGAGTGTTCCGGCGTATTTGCCCTTTTCATTCGCGGCGGCTTCGTTGTTTTTGTAGAGATAAGCCGAGGGCGAGCCGCTGGCGTGCATGACGGTCTGCTGCACTTCACTGTTCGCGCCGAGCGATGGCACCAGATCCCAAGCGCGATCATCCACCGTGTAATGGCCGATGCGCACCCCGGCAGCGAGAGATGGACGGCCGGGGGCATTAATCCACTCGGGAATGAGCCCCTGGATGAAGGCCGCATCCTGCGGCGGGATGGGCCGGGCGGGCCACGGCACATCCACCGCATTGCTGGCCACACTGCCGGTCCATGAGAATTCTTCGCCATTGCTCAGCGCCCCGACACAACGGCTGCCGTAGGTGCCGGGCCCCACCGCCCGGATCATCACCTGCTGCACATCACCAGCGGAGCAGGGCAGCTCCACGCTGTGCCCGGCGGTGGCCGCACCCTGGCTCTCAAGCGAAGCGGTCTCGAAGACGCTGAAGTCAAACTGCTGGGCCGTGCCGTCGAACAGCTGGTAATTCGGGTGCTGGGCCTTGTCAGTCGAGAGACCGGCGCCGCCCAGTGCGTAGCTGCCGCTCACGCGGTGCAGCAGGATTTCAAATCGTGTGACACCGGCCGGCGGGCAGAACCACTTCACCTTCACTTTAGGCGAGGCGGAGTTCCCCGTGCCTTCAAGGCCGCCCAGCATCGGGGTGGGCAGCTTTCCGCAATTCTCAATGCAGCCCAGCGCGGCCATGGGGCTGGCATTTCCTTGCTCGTCAAAGCACTGCACGAAATAGCAAATGGTGCCTGGTGTGGCGGGAGGAGCGTCATCCTTGATGATGGCGGGGTCGATGGCGCCGGCGGCGTAGGTGCCCTGTTTCACAAGGGTGAGCGGTCCGTTGTCGATGCGACGGTAGAGCTTGTACTCGCGCGAGCCGGGAGGCGGAATGAAGGTGACCTGGGGCAGGTTGGGCTCGCTGGAGGCTGGGTCGACGGATTCGTGCTTGTTGCCGCAGTCGTTGCTGGTGCTGGCAGGCTGGCACACGGCGTTAGTCGTGGCATCGAATGTCACAGTGACAGTCTGCGTGACGTTGTTCGTCGTGGTGAAAACCCCCGAACTGTAGACAATGGGCGATTTTTTGCCGGAGGCCGTGCGGACGGAGCACTGCACCTCCCGAAGACTGGTGCTGGTGGTTTCAGGCTGGTCATAGTGGAGCCGGGCCCGCAGCGCGGGGGCGCCATTTTCAAGCTTGAACGGAACCTGGCCCAGGTAGAGGCCGCCGATCTGGAATTCAGCGGTGCACTGTTCATTGATGCCGATGCCCGCCGCTTCAGCGACGAGTTCAATGTGCATGGCCGTGCGACTCTGATCTGCCGCAGCATTTGTTGTGACGATGCCATTGCGGAAAGTCAGGCTGGGAGCGTAGCAGCAGACCAGCACATCACCCTGCGCCGCAGGAGGGCCCTCGCGGTCACGGAGGACGCCAAACTCAGGAGCGCTGTTGCCGGAGACGTTCTGGCAGGAGCTGTTATCGACGGCCCGAACGGTGTACCAGAAGGAGATTCCGTTGTTGGCAGGCTGCACTGGGGAGCCGGGAAGTCCCGTGTCATCGAGGGTGTACTCAGTCACACCGGCGGTGTGGTTCACCGTGGCAATGAGATTGGGATTCGGCGTGGGATTCTCCACAGTGGGAGCGGGGAGCAGCGTCCGCTGATTCACGGCGATCTGGTCAATGTTCGACCAGCGGTAGACGTAGTATTTCAGAACCCCGGAAGCATCATTGGCCTCTGGCGTCTTCCATTTCAGCCGGAGCCACTGCTTGCTGCCGCCGACTGTAGCGAAGGACGTCTCATTGCTAACTTTCAGGTCCGTGGGCGGCAGCGGAGCGATGCGGTCGCACATCGAAACCTGAAGCCCGGGAGAAACCAGTCCGTCGCGGCCCAGGATGTCGCGGGCGGTGACGAAGTACCAGAAGTTTGCCCCGTCGGCAAAGGAGGTGCCGCCGGCCTCGAACTGGCGATTGTCGTCGCTGATGAAGAAGCTCGTATTGGCCGTGTCGGCGACCGAGACAGCGTCATAGTCGCGGTCAGCGAGCACGGGCATCACGTTGATCCTTGCGGCCTGGCCGGCGGCGATGTCGGCTGCCAGCTGGGTCCGGTTTGGGGGGGTGACATGGTAGTTGCGAGTGGTGACAAACGCCGGGGCCATGCGGTAGACATTGAATCCATACTGCGAGAGCGAAACCTGACGCAGACCGTCCGGCGTGGGCCAGCGGAGCTGCGCATGCAGATTTCCCTTCGCAGAGGTGTCCACCACGTTGAACGGCTTTCCCGGAGCGGGCAGCACGAGCGGAGCAGCCGTGTCGACCGTCACCCGGCCAATTACGGACTCATTGCCAGCGGCTGCTGCGGCTGTGGCGACCGCCCCGCGGTTCCGGACCTCAAACGTGTAGTTTCCGGCGCCTGGAAGTTTCACCGCCACCGCCTGACCGAGGGCGAGCGCCATCGCCGGGTGCTGGCGGGCCAGCAGGAAGAGGCTTTTCCGCTTCTCGGGAGCGTTCAGTGATCCCTGGATGATCGCCGAAAGTTTCCGCTCCAGCGGGATCGAGGCATCCGGCACGAGGTCCTGAAACATGGTGGTCACCGCAGCATTCAGTTCGGCCACGTTTTCACCGAGGGCCGCCGCTCTGGCGATCAGAGGCTTGATCACCGAGGGATCAGTCACTGCGCCGGTGGTGACGCTTTTCAGCTGAAAGGTGCCCACGCTGCCGTTTTGCTGGTAGACGGCGAGAGCATTGCCATCGAGCAGGTTGAGCTGGACGGGCTGGAAGAGCACGTAAGCCCAGCGGTCGGCGCCGGACTGGGTCGAGGTGCCGACGCAGTACACCATTTTGTCGAAGGTGTTCTGAGCGCGGAGCGGCGCGAGCAGCACCAGGCTGAGGGCGGCCGCCAGGAGATGGGTGAGTCGTTTCATATTGAAGTGGAGAAATGTTGTTGAAAGAGTGATGGTTGAAGCGGCGGTTAGTAGTCGATGTCCCACTGGCCGTTGAGGTAGGTGGCTTTGATGACCTTGTCGAAGCTCACGCAGGCGTCGCAGGGGCCCACGGAGCCGAAAATATGGCCCGTGCCTTTGAAACGGAAGTCATCGCCAGCCTTGACGCCGACGAGATTGAGCGATCCGCCGATTTGAAGGAGGCACAGCGCCTCGCCGCTCACCCCGCCGAAGAGGCGCCCACCCCAGGTCGGGCCCTCGACAAAGTAGAAGCAGCCCACCCCGGCGCCGATGCTCACATTGAAGGCGCAACCGGCGTTGTAGATCGGGAACCAGCCCTCCGCGTAGGCGTACCCGCCGGTGAATGGAGCCTGGCCGACGATGGAGGCCACATCCGGATCCACCATCTCCAGCGGAGCAAGCGTGCAGGTCCGGCCGAGCAAGAGAGCGCCGGCGAGCTTGTATTTCTGGAACTGGACTCCGACGGTGGCTGCGAGGTACGCTTCCAGTTCGTTCGTCGACGTCTGTGGGTTGTCGATGCCGAACATCGCACTGGCACCAAATTTGTTGATTTTCAATGCTCCGACAGTGAACTCACCCTCTGTCATTTCCAGACTGCCGCCAAAGCCGAGCGGGACGACGTCACCTTCAGACTGCTGGAAGGTGAACCGCCCGCCAACATTGGCCTTCAGCCCTTTCGCGATCCACTTGAGGCCGATGTTCTCGGCGCCAAGGGTGACTTCCGTCATTGGCTGGCCGGGAGGCGAGCACCCATTCGGGCCGGTGGAGTCGAGTTCCTTGATCTGGAAGTAGCCGTTGTAGCGGAGTTCTTCGGGCACTTTCCACAAGATCTCGCCGTCGAGGCGGAGAAGCTTGATCGAATCGCCGTTGATGTGCGCAAAGCCCGTCAGGCTGCCTGCACCGATCTTGTCGCCGAGCTGGCCGATCAGGCCATTAATCTTGGTTTCGGTCTGGGCGATGTATTTGCCCACCACGTCGATGACGATGTGCCGCACCTGGGCAAAGACGCTGTCCACCGCCTCGTCGAAGGCTGCCTTGATTTCGTAGGCTTTGTCCTTTACTGCCTTTTGGATGTCGGCAATGAACTGGGTGGCGTAGAGGTAATCCTTCAGCTTCTGCATCAATTTGTCGCGGAGCTTGTCCTTCATGGCGATGAAGTTCGGGATGTCCTGCTGAAGGAAGGTGCAAACATAATCCTCCAGGGCATCGGCCACGCTGTCGCAGACGCCGGTGATCTGACTCACGGCGTTCGCCACGATCTGTTGGATCTGCTGAACGATGCCGCCGTTTTGATTTAGCTGGTCACGGACTTGCTTGATCCGCTGTTGGATGTCCTTGAGCTGGTTGACCAGTGCGCCGAGCTGCGGCTTGGCCTGATTGACCAGCTTCTGGATGGCGTCTTTAATGGAATTCACCCCGACGTTGTTGGCAACGTTGCCAAGGTGACTGTTGATCAGATTAAGAACGAAATCACTGATGACCTGGCCTGACTGATCGAGGTCGCCCAGCATGGAATCGCCGACACCCGTTCCGTCGGCAAGCTGGCCGGTAATCCTGGCAATGGCCTGGTCAGCCGCCAGCAACCGCTGATCAATGCTCTTCACGATGCCGCCCGCTTGGTTGACACCTTTGGCCAGCTGGTTCAGAGCAGTCACGAGCTGGTTGTTCCGGATATACTGGTCAATGACCTGCTGGCAATTGTTGGCCCCGACGCCATTGAGGGCATTTTGCAAGTCCTGGCAGAACTGGTCAAAAAACTGGTTCACCCCCTGGTCGAGCACTTCATCCACCACGTCATCAACCTTGTCCTGCAGAAGATCGGCCAGCTTGTCCACACCGCCGACAAGTTCATCGAAAGCCTGCTGTGATGTGGCATCGACAAAGGAATTCGCGTCCTTCAGAGCCTCCTCGGCCTTTTTGTTGAAAAGATTGCTGAAATGAATCTGAGGCAGTCCGTCGTATTTGGCTCCGAAGCTCATCTTGGCGTTTTCGGCGGTGAGCCAGTCAACCTGGTGCTGAATGTTGACCACGTAGAGGTCGTTGCGGTGCACCTTGTGCCCGAAGAAGTAGCGGCCGGAGGACGACCAGTCGAGGGGGTAGTCGAATGTGATGGTGTCGAGCCACGACTGTTGCGCCCGGCAAAGGTAGCTCTCGTCATTCGGGGCTCCGGTTTCGCTGACGTTGCGATAGGTGTCCACACCAATGCCGGTGGGAGAACCGGCGTGGGGGGCGTCGAACTCCGAGTCGGTGAAATAGTTCTGAGCGTTGCCCGCACCCGCAGCCCAGCCGTAGTTCGTGGAGCCGGAGTCCTTGCGCGGCCAGCCTCCCATCATGTAGACCGGGGCGATGGAGTCCTTGTCCCCGACGAGGTGCAGGTGGGCCTTGAGGTCCTCAAAAAATGGCACGTCGATGGTGGTGGCGATGTTCCAGAAGCCCGGTCCTGCCGGATTGGCGGCCGCGTGGTTGAGATAGGCGCCGCGCACAGCCGAGATCGGGTAGGTTTCCCCGGTGGGGCCGTCCAACGTGAAGGTGCCAGGCAGGCTGAACTCGGAGGTGATGTTGGCGTAGTTGTCCGAGGGGCGGATGATCTGGCCGTTGGGCTGGAAGCCGACCTTGCCGTAGAGTGGCTCCTGGACGTGGGCGGCACTTGTTTCCATGCCGATGACAAGGCGTGCGTCCGCAGGATTGCAGGCCGCATCGGCCAGGAAGCGGATGGACAGGGACTTGAAATCCGTATTCCAGTAGTCGAGTTCCTTCAGACCATCGACGGTCGGCACTTTGGCTTCCTTCACGCTGCCGCGGCAGGTGAAGCTGATTTTTTCCAGCTGCTGCTGGAAGTTCGACGGGGCGGGCACCACGATGGCTCCGCTGGTGCGTGAAATGACGTTGTCGTTGGAAAGAAAGGAGAGACCGTAGTTGGAGAACGTGAAGTTGTAACCGAACAGGGTGGCCGTGGAAGGAAAGGTGCCGTTGACCGCATCGTGAATGCCGGTGACGCCCGAGTAGCGGGTGTAGTATTTGCTGCGCGTTTTCAGGTCATATGGACCAAATGATGCAGGGTTTCCGCACAAGTAGCTGCGGCCCTGCTGACCGCCTGTGGCGCGGAGGTTGAGCCCGGGGTAGTCGGCCAGGCCGGCATCATAGGCGGGAGAGCCTGGCATTTCAGTGGTGGCGAGGGCTCCGGGCATGCGGCCCTGGAGCGAGGTCACGAGCGGAGCCTCCGGGAGGCTGAGGTTGTTCAGATCGCCACGCATGAAGTGGCCGCAGGCATAAAAATTGCCCAGGGAAAAGGGGGTGTCGACATTCTGGCTCGGCCGGGAAAGGGTGTCCACGTATCCCCAGCCGATGAGCCCGCCGGACGTGATGTTCGCCACGGCGTGGAGGCCGCCATCGGGCGTTATGGTCAGTTCGTTGTTGGCGAAGCTGAGGGCCTGAGTCGTGGTAAAGCTGCCGCCTGCGCACGCGTCAGCTTCGGGGCAGGTCTGCTCGTAGCGGATCGTGGTGGGCTGGACGCCGGCAAGCTTTGAGCTGCCTGCAATCTGGTCCGCAGAGACCGTGACCGTGCTGGCAGTCTGGGCATTGAGCGTGACGTCATACGGGAGGTGCGTGGTGAAGCTGCTGCCTGCACCGAGTCCGATCACCCCGCTCATCCGTCCGCCACGGTCTGCTGTGGCCGTGATGCTGACGCTGCTGGGCGAGCCGCTCACGCCGTTCCACCAGTGGTCGTTCGAGCGCTTCTTTTTCATCGCCGCGCTGTTCACGGTGGTGCCGTTCAAAATGTCGAGCAGCGGCTTGCGGACAGAGGTGACTCCAGTGACAACGAGGTCGAACCGGCCCAGCCCCGTTTGCCATTCGATGCCGCTGGCTGCAATGCGGATGGGCTTGGTTTCCTCGGTCACGTAGAACGGTCCGGCGGAGGTGAGGATGGCTGGAACTGGATCCAGGTTCTGGGTAAGGCTCGGCGAGCCAAATGTGAGATCGGACTCCAGCCAGGGGGAAGTCGCGCTGCTTGAGTAGCCGACACCCGCCGGCAGGGTGGCGGTAATCGCGGCCGTCGCTCCCACAGAGTTCAGAGTGATGGGGCCCCGCTGGAAGGTGACGCTGCCGAGCGAATCGGTGTCGGGGATGGGCCCGGTGACTGTGTACGAGCCGGAGACCAGCTCCGCATGCCCGTCATCGTGCAGCCTGACGGCCACCGACGCTCCGCCGCCAAACGTATAACCGGCAGCCAGGGATCCGAAACCTGCATCAACCGCGATGCCTGTCGTCACATACGGCACGGCCAGGGTGCCCGGTGCCGGCGTATTCCCGATGCTGGCGAAGATGGTCTGGATGCTGCCAAAGTTTAGAACGCCGCTGAAATGCAGCATCCTCTGATTCGGCAGCGTGAGCGTGTTTTCCTGAGTGTAGGTGGAGCCGGACTCGATGTGTGCAATGCTGGTGGTGACCCAGTAGAGCCGGGAGGCGCTGGCCAGTTGAACCGGCGGATCGATCTGGAGCACCAGATTGCCCGTCGTTTCCGAGGCCACGGAAATGGGCAGGCCGCCGGGAGAGGCGGTTGAGTGGCTGGGACAGGACACCGACACGTCCTGGGTGCCGGAGTGGACAAGGACGTTGAGATCGTCCCGCAGTTCGTAACTGAAACGCACGCTGACGGGTGAAGTGACCGCAGCGGATGCGTAGGCGTCGTAGCGGCGGATCGTGTAGCCCGCCGGCACCTGAATCGTGCGGCCCCCGTTCATCGTCTCAACGATGTGCTTTTTGCCATAACTGGCCGAATCCGCCGTGGCGATGACATTGACTGGCGAATCGACATTCGTCGTGTTGGTGAAGTGCCAGTATTGCCGTGGAGCGGAAGTGCTCGTGGCGAGCGTGATCCAGTTCGTGCCGCTGAGCTGCTGCAGCCGGGCCTGCATCCGGTGATCAGTGTGCGGCACAAGCCGCGAGGACGGATTGACCGAGCCGGTGACGTTTAAGGCGACTCCCGGCGTGTAGCTGCCAATGGACGCAACCACCGAGCCCATTGAGACGCTGCCCGGATTAAGGATGTCGAAGAGTATCCGGTAAGATCCGCCAGCGGGCAGGGTCACATTTGTGCTGGCTGAAACGAGGTGGCGGTTGGACAAGGCGTCCGAGTCTGTCTCGTCGCCATCGTAGATGTACTGGCTGGTCCCCGGCAGAGTGACGGAGTTGATGGTCTGTGCGGCAAGTGAATCGCAACCGGCCGCGAGCAGCCCGAGAGCCAGGAGGCGGCCCCAACAGGAGCGAAGGATGGAAGTGTTTTTCATGGAAAGATCTGATGGAGGTGATCTGGATGGCTCTTCAACCAATTCCGTGGGATTTTGTGGAGGGTTTGAGTTCAAGCCCGCCGCAGTAGAAGAGAATCCTGGCTCGATAGCTGGCGAAGGAGCGGAACCCCCTGGCCGCCGCTTTGAGCTGTTGAACCACGCTGTTGA
>JANOAS010000061.1:0-11826 GCA_031411255.1 bacterium | reverse complement strand
CGTCCGGATGAAGCGCCGGGACAGCGGGAAAAGGAGCCCGCAGGGCCGGTTGTCCATCCGCCAGAATGGGCCAGGGGGCTGGCCATCAGGGCTGGGGGGACGGAAATTCGACCGTCCCGATCAGGCTGCCCTGGCGGAAGGTCGGGGGGATGGCAACACGCCCCGCCCCCCCAGGCCGCCCCCTCGCCTCCCTCCCCACGACGACTCGGGCAGCCCTTCCGACGACGGTAGTTGCCTCTCCGACAGCTGTCGTTGCCTCTCCGACAGCTGTCGTTGCCTTTCCGACGGCTGTAGTTGCCTTTCCGACGACTGGGCTTTTGGCGATCCGAGTCTGATTCAAGCCGGGCAGAGGGGGCTTTTGGGATTTTCCGCCTTCGACCGGAGGCTCCCCAAGTGGCCGCCAGATTCCCGTGGGCAGGCTTGCCGCGTTGGCCGACCGTCGGCATTCGCTGGCGCCAGCCCCCTGTCACCTGCCCGCCGGCCCCCTCACCACCCCCGTCGTTGCATTCCAGCGGCCGGATTTCTCCCCCTTCGGTCATCCGTCCAGCTTTTCAATGCCGGGAATTTTCACTACTGTTCTCGATTGAGCGGAGGAATTTCCATTGACCAGGAATGCATTACCTGGCACAGTTCCGCCGGACCATCCAAGGCCGTTCCATTTACGATGACAGTTCGCCCTTCCAAAAACCCTGCCCGCCGCGCCGCGAGGTGCCGCCTTCTGCGGCCAGCACTGGGCTGCTTCACCCGTCCTGTCGGGCAGCTGTGCTGCGGCTCCATCAGCTCTCCAGCGTTCTTCTGTTTCGGGCCGGAACCCGCCTCCCGATCACCCCAACGCGGCCTGTACGGATTCATTTTTAGATTCCTCGCTCACAGATCGCGCTTTTTTGCGAGTACATCTATACCCGCTCTCATCTCGTGATCTCCCAACTTCCAGTTCAGCGCACCTCCCCAGCTCCCCGGCGAGACTCATGGGGCCCCGCCTCCGGGACAGCCGCATTGCTCAACCCTGTGCCCTGCGACCCCGGTGCCTCCGCCCGACTTCAGCCCGAATCAGGCACCCTTTCCCGCCCACTCCAAATCGGCGGCCAAATCCTCCGGCCCGTAGTCCCGCTCAACCCCGTGCCTGCCCATCAGCCGCCTGGGGTGCCGCGCGTCCCGCTCGCCCCTGAATCCGACAGCGGTCGCGCCCACTATTTCTCCGCCCTCGAAGCCGCCGACCACTGCGATTGGCTCCCTCTCGCTACCATTTGACGGCAGCGTTTCTCTGAAGCCCTCTGCGACTGAACACCCGAATATCAACCACCATGAAACCAAACGACAATTCTACAACTGAGACCACAACAGACGCTCCAAAAAAGCTCGACCTAGCCACGCTCCAACATGCGGTTGACAATCAGGCTGCGGCTTTCCGCTGCAGGCGTCGCCTCCAGCCAGCTGGAGGCCCGGGCGACAAAGTCTTTCCCCCTACTTTCGCCGGGGCCGTCTACGCGGTCGAACAGCGCCGTGTGCCGGGGCATGCCGACCCGGTGACGTGTGTGGTGCTCGATACCGTGCAGAGCCAGGCGAATAACGCCGAGGCAGCCCTGCAGGCCGCTCTTGATGCAGGGACGATCAAGATCCCAATTATCAGAGTGAGCTTTGCCGATCATGCTCCGGAGGGAGATGGCAACGATGAAGCAAAGCTCATCGAACAAGTCGGCCAAAGCGGCATCATCACCAGCCTGCAGGTGCCGCATCGGCTGGCGGACGCCATCCTGCGCGACAGCGAGTACGAAGAGGAGAAGGATGGCACCAGAACAAAGGTGCCCTTCCGCAGCAGCACGCCGGGCAAAACTTTAAATTCAGCCAGCCAGATGAATGCCCTGCCGGTTTACCGGTATTGCCCTACCGCGCTTTTGTTTGGCATGTGGGACAGCACAGGACCAAAAGGGGGGCTGGGGGCCAAGTTTGAGCGGGCCTTTGTGTCCGAAGTCGTCGGGGTAGATGCTCAGGTTGGGGACCTGATGCGCGGAGTGAGGCGCGACCCTGTTGAGATCAGAGCAAAGGTGCAAGTGAAGAAGCTTGAGAACGGAACTTTCCAAGTGGTTGGGCCAGATGCAAAAGGTGGAATCAGCCCCTCCAAAGTGAACCATAGTAGCGTGCCATTTCCCGAAATGCGGGATGCGAAGGGCGACAAAAACCGATACTCCGGCGTCACAATCGACCACGCCGAGCAGCTCACCACCATCTCGCTCATTGCTCTTCGGCGTCTGCGCTTCCCTATCGCGGATTCGGCTACGCAATCCTCAGCCAACGCTGCCGCGCAAACGGTGCTTGCGGCCCTCGGCCTTTGCGCCGCCACGCTGGCTTTTCAAAATGGCATGGGGCTGCGCTCGCGTTGCCTGCTGTGGCCGGAATCTGCTATGGAATGGGAACTACTAAAAACTCCCGGAGTTGCACCTGAAAAATTCACCATCACTTCCGAAGATGCTGTGAAGCTGCTCACTGAGGCTGTCACCGAAGCCGCCAAAACGGGCATCATTTGGGAAGAAGAACCTGTGAATCTGACTCCGGGGAAGGAACTTGTGAAGCTCGTCCGCCTCAGCCAGCTTGAGGCCATCAAGTCCGATGGCGAAACCTCCGACTAACCCCACATAATGCTAACCTTCGGCATTCGATATCTCTGCGAAACAGTGGTGGCTGGCGAGCTGGCCGACCGCACCAGCGTGGAGTGGCCACCGCACCCGGCTCGCAGCTTCATGGCGATGGCTGCCGCCCATTTCCAAACGGGTGACGCCTCGGCCGAACGAGCCGCATTGCAATGGTTGGAGGTGCAAGCTCCTCCGTTCATCACGGCCGGGGATATTCTTCCGCGACGGGCGGTGACCAGCTATGTTCCCGTGAACGATTCGGCGGGCGACATGAAAACCCTGATCGCCTCGGCCCCCGGCTTTACCCGGCTGCGCCAGCCTCGCACTTTTGCCAAAGCTTGGCTCACAGACGATACCGTCTTCCTCCATTGGCCGAATGTAGATGCCGCCGAGCACCTCCCCGCGCTCCGCGAACTTTGCGCCAAAGTCACCCGCATCGGGCACAGCTCATCCTTGGTGCAGATGTGGGCCACGGATGAACCTGCGCCAGCGCCCATTTGGGAGCCGCATGCCGGGGGCCAGCTTGAACTGCGCGTTCCCGGCTCCGGCTCGCTTCTTGGGCTTGAGGAGCGGTTTAATCGTGCAGGAGTTGAGGAATATTACGAGCTGGAGGGTCGCGCTGCCGGTGCCAGCCTCAAGAAGAAAGATCGGGATGCCGCCTATGCACTCCTCAAAGAACGCTTCCCCAACGGTGCCCCGGCTCGCCAGCGCCCGGAAATGAACCTCTCCCAGACTTACCGCCGCGTCGGGGAGGCCACCGCCGATCAAGCCCCGGGCACTGTTTTCGATTCCCGGTTCATCCGCGTATCGCTTCAACGCATCGACGGCCCTTTCCGCCAGCTCGGCCTCGTCGCCACGCTGGACCTCACCAAGCACTGCCGGGACGCCTTGCTCCAGCACCTCGATGGTGTGGATGCCGAGGTGCTCACCGGCCACCACCCCATCACTCAGGCACGCTCCGAGAACCCGCATCTCGCCATCCTGCCACTCGCTTTTGTGGGCCGCGAGCACGCGACGGGCGGCATCCTCGGCCTTGGCTTCGCTCTGCCCTCAACCACCAGCCCGGTTGCCCGGCAAATCTTCAACCGAGCACTCGCCAGCTTGTGCAAAAACGACCTCCTTCTGGGCGGAAAAGGCCGCTGGAAGCTCGATCTTCCCGATGAGCGTGATGCCTTCCGCCTCACCCAGTGGACCGGCGGTGAAGCAGGCGCAGGCCTCTGGGCCACCGTCACCCCCTTTGTCTATGACCGTCACTCCAAGGCAAAAGACAAAACCGCCTACCAAGAAGAACTCGCGGACGGCATCCGCGAGGCATGGAAAAATGTTAAGCACCCGGACAATCCCGCAACTCTTGCCGAAGTCATCATCACCCCCGTTTCCGCCCATCTCGGAGCCTTGCCCGCCCATGCCTATCCGCGCCTCCGGAGGAAGGACGGCAGCGAGCGCCGCCACTGTCACGCCATCTTGCGCTTTGACCAGCCCGTCAGTGGCCCCCTCATCCTCGGTGCCGGGCGCTACCGCGGCTACGGCCTCTGCCGCCCGATGTGATGCCAGCTATCAAATGTTTCGTCAGCACTGATGACGAAATCATCCTTTCCCGACTATGATCTTCTCTGATTTCTTCCATGCTCTCTGGAGCACCGCTGAACAGCACCGTTCCCCCTTCCCGTGGCAGGACATGCTCGCCAGCCGCCCCGCTTGGCCCGCTGCAATCGACCTCCCCACTGCCAGCGGCAAGACGGCTTGCCTCGACGCTGCCATCTATCGCCTCGCCACAAAGGCGCATGGAACCGATGGACAAGCCATGCCGCGCCGCCTTTGGTTTGTTGTGGACCGCCGCATCGTTGTGGATGAAGCCTTTCATCGGGCCTCAGCCATAGCGGACAAGCTCCAGGTTGCGAAATCGGGACCGCTCAAGGACATTGCCGAAAAACTCAAAGCGCTGGGCGGCACAGGCACTCCACTTGCAGTGGCACGCCTGCGGGGTGGCACTTGGCGGGATGAAAAAGGCTGGGCAAGTGACCCACGCCAGCCCGCCGTCATTTGCACCACCGTAGATCAAATCGGCTCCAGCCTGCTCTTCCGCGCCTACGGCCACGGCGAACGCACCGCCAGCGTCTTTGCCGGGCTGGCGGGGAATGACAGCCTCATCATCCTGGACGAGGCGCACTGCTCCGAGCCGTTTCGGCAAACCCTTGCTGCCATCAGCCGCTTTCGCCAGCCGCCTTGGTCGCCAGAGGCACCGCCCGTGCCCTTTGCCTTCACCATCATGTCGGCCACGCTTTCGGAGGAACTGCAAAAGCAAGCCTTCCCAGCGCCCGAGCAACGTGCCGAGGCACTGAATCACCCAGCCCTTCATCAACGAAACAGTGCAATAAAACTGGCAACTCTGCGCCTCGTTGGAAACGACACAAAGCTCTATGAAGCCGCCCGTGATCTGGCACGCGAAGCCATCACCCGAGGTCGCCGGCGCATCGCCATCATGGTTAACCGTGTAGCTGCCGCTCAGCGTATCTTTACGCTGCTGAACCAAGCCGGGTCTACCTACGCGCCCGTGCTCATCACCGGCCGCATGAGGTCGATGGATCGTGACAAGCTCATCGCGCAGTGGTCGCCAGTGCTCGCCTCCGATTCGAAAAAGGATCCAGACAAGCCCGTCATTGTCGTCACCACGCAATGTCTCGAAGTCGGTGCCGATTTCAGTTTCGACGCCCTCATCACTGAATGCGCCAGCATTGACGCCATGCGCCAGCGTTTTGGCCGCTTGGATCGCCTGGGAAAAATAGGCCAGACTGAGGCCAGCATCCTGCTCCGCACCGAACACGCCAAGGAGCCAGCTGACAAAGACGCCGACCCTATCTATGGCAAGGCCATCTACCACACTTGGACGTGGCTCAGTGAAATCGGAGAGAAGGTTGAAACCGCCGTCACCGCCAAAAAGCAAGCTAGGAAGAAAAGCCCAGAAGCCGCACCTGAAGACGCTACAACGGAGCCGGAAACGCAGACCCTTTGCCGAGTTGATTTTGGCATCGCCGCTCTCGGCCAAGCCCTGACCACCCTTGCGGAAACCGATGACCAAGCCGATCCAGAGCAGCGTCGCTTGCCCAAGATGCTCGCCCCGCAGCCGGATGCGCCCATCCTGCTGCCCGGCCACCTCGATCTGCTCTGCCAGACTGGCCCCCGCCCCGCCGTTGAGCCAGAGGTTTCCCTCTACCTGCATGGCAAAGGCCGCACATCCGCCGAGGTGCGAATCGTCTTCCGCTGTGACTGTCCAGATGATGGCAAGCGTGAATCACTGAAAGACTACCTTCCCACTCTGGCCTTGCTCCCTCCCACCAGCCCCGAAGCCCTCAGCGTGCCGCTGCATCGTGTTCGTCAGTGGTTGAGTGGTCAAGCCAATCCCGACCGCACAGGTGATGTAGAAGGCGAGGCCGATGAACCCGATGACGCCAATAGGACAGGCTTTCACCGCACACCTCCCTTCATCCGATGGCGTGGAAAAGCGAAATCCCGCATCTGCCAGCGCGACACTGACCTTCACGCTGGCGACACCATTGTGCTTCCCGCGCGTCGCGAGATTTGCGATGCTCTGGGTCAAGCACCCGATCAGCCAGACGACGCTGGCGCGGATCGACTCGACCTAGCAGAACGAGCCACTTTCCAAGCCAAAGGCCAAGCCGCCCTTCGTCTCACCGCAGCCGTCTGGGAACCGTGGAAAGAGTTGCCCGCAGTTAAAGCGCTTCTGGAATGTGCCAGCAGTGAGGACGCCGAGCAAGACGACTTCAGAACCGCCCTCTCTGACCTCTTCGAAGCCGAGTGCGCCAAGCCCAAAGAAGCCGCCAGCTCGACATCAGAATCCGATTCGACCACTCCAGAACTTAGCCTGCCAGCATGGTTGCTCGTCTTGACACGCAGGCTGCGCCGCCATCCGTTTCAGGTCCAGCGCTCCGGAAAAGGCGTCATACTCCTCTGTTATCGCCGCTTCCGTGGCAAGACCCCCATTGAATCCGATCCCTTCGATGAAGACGATGCCGATGAGCGCAGCCGCACTCGCAGCCACAAAGGCGAGGTCACCCTTGCCGACCACTCCGCTCAGGTGCAACGCCTCGCCACCGCTTTCGCCAAGCATCGCTGGCCAGCCATCGCAGAGGACATCAACCGCGCCGCCTTCTCCCATGATCTCGGCAAGCTCGATCCACGCTTCCAGATCATGCTGCGAGGCGGCTCTTACCTCGCGTTTGGCAGCGAAGGCCCGCTAGCCAAATCTGCCACCCTGCCCACCCGGCAACAAGAGCGTGCCGAGATCGAGGCCATCAACCACCTTCCACCTGGTTTCCGGCATGAAATGCTCTCGGCTCAGCTCGCCCAGCAGCTCCACTTGGTCCACAGCCCGCTCGCGCTTCATCTAATCACCAGCCACCACGGCCATTCCCGGCCCTTCGCTCCCATCATTGAAGACCATGCCGAGAGTCAGCAAGCCGCCGGGCCACTCATGTCTGAGTGCTTGAGCCTGCCTGCGGTCAGCGCAGAGCAGCGCAGTAAGTTCGCACCTCCTCACCAGCTCTCCGAAAACCACGCCAACCGCTTTTGGCTGCTCACCCGCCGTCACGGCTGGTGGGGCCTTGCCTATGCCGAAATGCTGCTGCGTCTCGCGGATTGGGAAGCCAGCGCCAAGCCCGAAACAAAGCTCCCCAAACCTGTTTCTCCAACGGCACTCGCATCAGACCCAGACCCGGCACGCACCACCCTCGACCTTCCCGGCATCGACGGCAGCAATCCCCTCGGTGCCCTCGCCGCCCTTGGCGTCCTCCGCAGCCTCACTCACGCGTGGCCCACCCGCGATGTCCGCCTGCACTGGCGCATCCTCAACGGCGGCTGGAAAGCCGTCATCAGCTACGACAAGAGCTGCACGGTTCAGTATGCCAAAGCCGAAGTCGTCGAAGCCATTGCCAGCATTTTGAAGCTCGGTTTCAAGCCCCAAACCAAAGGCTGGGAAGCCCGCGAACAAGCCCAGCACGACCTCGAAATTCTCCAAACCCAAATCGACGAAATCAAAGCCTCCATCAATAAGCGAAAGCTCAAAGGCGAAGAAAAAAAAGCGACCGAGGAAGCCGAGATCGATCCGCTAAAAAAACAACGTGCTGCCTTGGAGCTAGCCATCATAGACCCCACCGAAGTCGCCAAAAAGGACTTCGACACCAAAAGGAAGGAAGTGAAGGACGCTGTCAACGCCTTGAAGAAACGCAAACTAAAAGGTGCCGAGCTGAAGGCCGCAAGAACCGCGGAAATTGAACCTCTCGAAGCCGAACTTGAGAAAATGCGGCAGTCTTGGCTCGCCCTGCTCAGAAACGCCGTGCCCTTCCGTGAAATGGCCTTGGGCAAGCGGGTCGATGTCCCTGTGCAGGAATACCGCGAATTGGCCGCACAAGTCCTCAACGCCAGCGAAAACTGGCCCTCTGAAATGCTTTGTCATTTCGGCAGCGATGCCATCACGGACCATGGCACCACTGAACCGACGCTCCTGAGCTTCATTAATGGGTCCGGTCATCAGTTCTTCCTCGAAACAGCATTGGAATTGACCAAATGCGTGACCCAAGAAAAACTCCACGCCGCTCTATTCGCAGCCTGGGTGCCTGAGGATGAAAAATACTCCATGCGCTGGCTCCCGAGCGAAGACCGCCGTTACGCCCTCATGGCGAATAACCCCAGCGGCGGAGAGAAAACCCTCACCGTATGGGCTGCCAACCTTCTCGGCTACGCCGGCCTTGGATTGCTCCCCTCAGCCCCCGGCAAGCGCTACCTCAACACCACCGGCCT
This sequence comes from bacterium, assembly GCA_031411255.1. GTDB lineage: Bacteria > Verrucomicrobiota > Verrucomicrobiia > Verrucomicrobiales > V1-33 > JANOAS01. Next base: position 3,379 of record JANOAS010000061.1, on the reverse strand, counting down.
CATCCTTCAAAACAAAGGGCCCGCCTTCCGTTGGCCCCTCTGGGAAGAACCGCTCTCCGCTCCAGCAGCATCATCGCTGTTGGCCCAGCCCAGTGATGCACCCTCCGCCACTACGCACCGTCAATCCACGCGGATTGAAGTCGGCGATGGGGCCAACAAAAAAATCAACTTCACCCCTTCCACGGCCGGTTAGGTCGGCCCAGGCCTTTTTGTTCCAGTAAACGACTAAAACCTCCATCCTGCTGCCACCATGCCCGACGAACTACCCCTGCTGCCCGGTTTTATTGAAGCGTCCTCCGGAAGTCGCCGACGTGGGGAACCACAGGGGGCGGTGGACCGTGGCGGGGAAGCGGACGCGAAAGGGGATGAAGAGGCCGGTCCGCCGGAAACGGAAGGCGTAGTGGGGCCGGCGAAGGCGGCGCTGGAGGCGGCGATTGCGCAGGCGTTTGCGGCGGGGCCGGTGGTGGGGGAGGAGGGGGCGGCGTGTGCGCCGGGGCGGGCGGAACTGCTGCTGGCTGTAAGGGCGGAGCCGGTGCCTGCTCCTGGAATCGCGCGGCTGGCGGTGCCGGCGGAGATCCCGGCCCGGATGCTGAACGAGTTTGTCTACTGCCCGCGGCTCTTTTACTACGAGTTTGTGGAGGGTGTCTTTGTGGAAAACGCGGACACGCGGGGCGGGTCTGCCATTCACAAGAAGGTGGACTCCGGGCGCGGGGACCTGCCTGCCGCCCGCGCCGGGAAGGCCGGCGTAAAGAAGAAGCCGAAAGCCGGGGAGGAGGCTGGGCGACCGGGTGAGGAGGGGGCTGGGAAACTGCTGCTGCCGGGCTCTGCGGCTGACTCTTCTTCCGACGTGTCTTCCGCTCCCGCCGAAGCCGGTGCTCCGGAAAATCCGCAATCGGAAATCCCGAATCCTCAATCGCCCGAAACCATCCACTCGCGCTCGGTGCAGATGGGGTCCGCCCGGCTGGGGGTGGTGGCGAAGATGGATCTGGTGGAGTCCCGCGCCGGGGTGGGGCCAGGCGGGCAGCGGGACCTCTTCGCCGCCGTGGAGGTGTGCCCGGTGGACTACAAGGTGGGCTCGCCCCGGCAGGGGGCGGAGGGCATAGAGCTGTGGGATGCGGACCGGATGCAGCTGGGTCTGCAGGCGCTGATCCTGCGGGACAATGGCTACACCTGCACGGAGGGCGTCATCTACTACCGGGGGACGCGCCAGCGGGTGAGGCTGCCGATTTCCCCGGAGCTGGAGGCGTGGGTGCTGGAGCGGATAGCCGGAGCGCGGGCCTGCGCGGCGGGGCCGATGCCGCCGCCGCTGGCGCATTCGCCGAAGTGCCCGCGCTGCTCGCTAGCGCCCGTCTGCCTGCCGGATGAAACGCGGATGCTCCGCCAGCCGGTGGCCGAGGCTGCGGAGGAAGCCCCGCCGCCCGCGCCCGTCGTGCCGCCGCGCCGGCTGATGGCGGCCCGCAGCGACCTGCGGGCGCTCTACCTGTCCACGCCGGGCCTGCGCGTGGGGCGAAAGGGGGAGACTCTGGAGGTAAAGCAGGAGGACCGGGTGATCGACACCGTGCGGCTCCTGGACGTGGACCACGTGGGCCTCTTCGGAAACATCCAGCTCAGCACGCAGGCCATCCAGGCCCTGTGCGAGGCGGAAATCCCGGTCACGTATTTCTCCATGGGCGGGTGGTTCTACGGCCACACGCGCGGGCACGGCCTGAAGAATGTGTTTCTGCGGCTGAAGCAATTCCAGACGGCCACGGACCCCGCCGCCTGTCTGCGGGTGGCGCGGGCCATCGTGCGCGGGAAGATCCGCAACCAGCGAACGCTGCTCATGCGCAACCACATCGATCCTCCGGCCCCGGCGCTGGCCCGGCTGAAGGAGGCCGCCGCCGGGGTGCACCAGGCGGGCAGCCTGCCGGAGCTGCTGGGCATGGAGGGCGCGGCGGCGGCGGTATACTTCCAGCACTTCAGCGGCATGGTGAAGCACGAGGCCCCGGACCAGATACCCGGCCTGGAGGTGGGCGGGGAAAGCGAGGCCGCTGCGGCTTTTTTCCGCTTCGACTTTGACGGGCGCAACCGACGCCCGCCGCGCGACCCGGTGAACGCCTGCCTCTCCCTGGCCTCCAGCCTCCTGGCCAAGGACTGCCACCTGGCGGCCCTGACGGTGGGGTTTGACCCGTATGTCGGCTTTTACCACCAGCCCCGTTTCGGCCGGCCCGCCCTTGCGCTGGACCTCATGGAGGAATTCCGCCCCCTCATTGCCGACTCCGTCGTCCTGACCGCGATTAACAACGGCGTGCTCGCGCCGTCGGATTTCGTCCGCGCCGGAGATGCCGTGAACCTGAGCCCGGCCGGACGGAAGCGCTTCTTCCAGATTTATGAACAACGCCTCGCCTCCCTGCTCACGCATCCCGTCTTTGACTACAAGGTGAGCTACCGCCGCGCCCTGGAACTCCAGGCCCGCCTCCTCGCCCGCACCCTGACGGGAGAAATCCCGGAGTACATCCCGCTGATGACGCGGTGAGTGAGGGAAGGAGGAATAGAGGATTAGAGGATTAGAGGTTTGGACTATTAGAAGACTGGAAGCCGAAAAGCCAAACCTGCCCGTTCCCCAACGCCCGATAGTCTGGTCTCCCCCCTCTCATCCGACTAATCTTCTAATCTTCTAGCTTTCTAACCCTCTATTCTCCCCCCTCCATGCGCTCGACCTACCTTGTCTGCTACGACATCGCCGATGCCAAACGGCTCCGCCGGGTTTTTCAGACCTGCCAGGACTTCGGCACGCACCTGCAGTACTCGATCTTTGAGTGCGATCTGGCCCTGACGGAGCGGCTCACCCTTGAGACGCGGCTCAAAGAGATCATCCACCACGAGTATGACCAGGTGCTCTTCGTCCACCTCGGCCCGTCGGAGGGGCGGGGCGACCGCGTCATCCACGCCCTCGGCGCTCCCTACGTGCGGCTGGATGCCCCGTGCTTCGTTTTTTGACCGCCGGTCTCGCCCGGCCTGCTGCATTCGCACTGGAATCGCAGTGGCCTGCGCATAAGCTTCCCCTCTGCCGCCCAGCTGCGGCCCTGGCCCCACCCGTGGCGCCTCCTGTTCTTTGACATGCCCCATCTCCCGCGAGCGGTCCCGTGCGCTGCAAACCCCCGCCACCGCTCGCACCACGCAACCCGCTCAAAACCAGATGCCGGGTTGTCGAATCCCCTCCGTCCCCGTCCCTCCCGGCTCCCGTCCGCCCCACCCCTCGCAAATTGCCGTTTGCCATCCAAAGCCTGAGCGCTCTATTACTGCACTCCTTCCGCCTCTGATCAGAGGCGGCCCCGTTGAAGCGAAATCATCGAGCCCAACATCACCCGGCCAACCATCAGCCTTCCGCCTCTGATCT
>JANOAS010000060.1:0-2516 GCA_031411255.1 bacterium | reverse complement strand
CGTGGCGGTGTGCCTCGGCGGAATGTTCGCTGGCGATGCTTCGCTGGTGCTCGGGGGCGCGGTGCTGATGATCAACGGGGCCATCGGCTGGTGGCTGTGCTCGGTCGCGCTGCAATCCCGCCATCCGTGGCAGGCGATGCCGACGATTCCCTCGCCGGCTCCCCGCCGGGAGCGCAATGCGTGCCTGCATGGCTTCGGTGAACTCATCGAGGACTATGATGACGCGCACCTCACCAAAGGCTGCCCGACGACGACCGTGAAGCTGCGGTGCGTGCATTGCGGCCGCGTGTATCTCTCGAATCTCGCTCAGGACAGGGGAGGGCTGCTGTGAAACACAACGGCAAGATCGTGACCGTCACCACTTCCATGCAAGGCCATCCTTCGGAGGCGTCGCTTCGGTTCTGCTCGCGCTCCATGAACGTTGTGATGGAGGAATGGCTTCGGGACCATGAAAACGGGTATCGCCCCGCCTCGTGGTCGCCCGCGACTGCGGCGCCGGCAGAGCCTCGGCCGGCTTTTCGGTTTGGAAGGAGGGCGAAGTGAGCATTACCAATGCCGAGACCGTGAAGGCGGATTCGCGGACGATGGCCGGGCTTTTCGAAGGCTGGCCGGTGATGATGCCTGCCGGGCTTTCCGACGATGCGCTGGCCGAACAGCTTCGCGCCCGCGGTTGGACGTGCATCCGGAATGAAGAGGACTGGACGAGCATGGGCGAGGTGGCGCGCAAGCTGGGCATCGCGGCGTCGTCGCTTTCCAGGCTGGTGGTCCGGCATGATTACAACGTGCCAGGGCTGCAAGTGCTCCGCTGCCCGAACAGCAAGAAGGGGTGGAGCCGGGTGCTGGCGGTGAAGCCCTCGGTGGAGTTCTGGCAACTCATGCGCGTGGTCTCGCTCGCGCGGAAGGAGGGCGAATGAGCCTCCCCAAAGCCTCGGCCACGGCGCCGTCCTTCGGTCAAAGCCTGCGCGGCGCGCTGGCGGAATGCGAGCGGCTGCGCACGAAGCTCTCCGCGGCGGCGCGGAATGCAGACACTCAGGCGCATTACACGCTCGCCCTGCTGGCGGAGTGCCGGGAATTGTTTGCGGCGGCATCCTCACTGGCGACGTCGCTGGCGGAGTGCCGTCCCTCCCCGGTGCATCCGGAGGATTTGGAGCGCTGCCAGCGGGATCGGGCGGCGGCGCTCGAGGCATTCCAGAAGCTGCCCAAGAAGATTTACCAATGAAAGCCACGCAACTTTCCATCTTTGAGCAACCGCTGCGGCATTACCCGGTGGATCCCGGCGTGAAATCCTCTGGCGATACGACCGTGGAAGCCGCCAAGGAGATGCGGATCCGTGCCGTGACGCTCCGCCTCAAGGTGGTGCAGGCGCTGGCGATGAAGCCGATGACCGCGGATGAATGCGCCGAGGCACTGCATGAGAGCGTTCTGGCCGTGCGCCCACGCCTCTCGGAACTGTCCGCCCGCGGGCAAATCGAGGAGACCGAGGAGCGGCATCTGAACCAAAGCGGGAAGCGCGCGATCGTGTGGAGGTTGAAGCCATGAGCCGGTTCACGAACATCCAGTGGGCGACGCACACTTACAATCCGTGGCGCGGCTGCCGCAAGGTGGCGCCGGAATGCGCGAACTGCTACATCACCACGACCATTCCTTTCCGTATGAGCGGGCAAGTGCATGGCGGGGCGCGTGTGCGCGCGGGCGTGAAGGCGCTTGCGGAGCCGGTGAAGTGGAACCGTGCGGCAGAGAAGGACGGCGAGCGGCATCGGGTGTTTTGCCTGAGCCTCGGGGACTGGCTGGATGATGAGAACGTGCCGATTGAGTGGCTGGCGGAATTGTTGGAGATGATTCACTCAACGCCGCATCTGGATTGGCTGCTGCTCACGAAGCGACCGCAGAACTGGACCCAGCGTATATTCGACGTTGAAACATTGGCCCGTCCAGAACTGAGCCGGTTTTTGTCCGGATGGATGACCGGTGCGCGACCGCCAGCGAATGTGTGGATCGGAGTCTCGGCCGGCGCGGACCAGGCGGCCGCCCTGGCGATTCCGGCGTCCATTCATTTCCTGAGTGCCGAGCCGATGCTGGGACCGCTGAATACCGCGCACGCGTCCGGCTTTGACTGGATCATCTTCGGGGGTGAAAGCGGGCTGCGGGCGCGGAAGTGTGACATCGCGTGGATCCGGGAAGGCGTGCGCTTCTGCAAGGCGAACGGCATCGCCTGCTTTGTGAAGCAACTCGGCGCGAACGTCGTGGCGCATTGGGAGACGACCGACATTGACGAGATCCGGAACTTTCCAACGATTCGGGACAAAAAAGGCGGGGATCCGGCGGAGTGGCCGGAGGATCTGCGGGTCCGCGAATTTCCAAACTTTGCACGGACGTCCACCGAGACAGTCCGCAGGACAGCAGCGGGGCCTGTTTCTGATCCTGCGCAGTCGCCGGCGTGTGCCGGAGGGGCGGTGCAACCTTTTCAACCGACAAACCACAAACCATGAGCACAACCAAGACCAACCCCACACCCA
>JANOAS010000059.1:0-17640 GCA_031411255.1 bacterium | reverse complement strand
CCTGACCTGCGGCGTGGTGCGGTGCGAGATCACGCGGGGGCTGCGCACGGCAAAGGCGCGGGTGGCGCTGCGGGCGTATCTGGACTGCCTGCTCTATGTGCCGACGCTGAACAATCTCTGGGATGAGGCGGAGGAAATCCTGTGGCAATGCGGACGTCGCGGCCACACGATCCCGCTCACGGACGCGGTGATCGCGGCGTGTGCGATCAAGGCGGGGGCGGCGGTGCTGACGGTGGACCAGCACTTCGACTTCATCCATGAATTGACTGGACTGACGGTGCTGAGGGAGTACCCGCAGCCCTGATTTCCCAGCGGTGCTGTGGTGGAGGGCCTGCATGGTCAGTTGCGGACGACGGTTTCGTCCATGTTGAGAATGAGGTTGGCCACGAGAGCCCAGGCTGCGAGGTCGGGCTCGCTGATTCCTTCAGGCGGTTTGGATTCGCCAAAGGTGACGGCTTTCTTCGCCTCGGCGGGGGCTGCCTGGTATTTGGCGAGTTGACGCTGGAAGAGGGCAGCGACGACGGCGCTTTCCTCTGGCGCGGGAGGGCGGGAAAGAACGGTGCGGAAGGCGAAGGCGATGCGCTCCTCCGGCGAGGCGGCAGCAGCGATGATGCGGGCGGCGAAGGCGCGGGCGGCCTCGTAGTGCTGAACGTCGTTCATGAGCTGGAGGGCCTGGAGCGGGGTGTTGCTGCGCTCGCGCCGGATGCACGACTGCTCGCGGCTGGGTGCGTCGAAGTTCACCATAAGCGGGTGAGGGGCGGTGCGCTTGAAGAAGGTGTAGAGCGTGCGGCGGTAGAGGGCGGGGCCAGTGTCGGCCTTATAGTTTTGGGTGTTTGATCCCCCGAAGGCGACGGGCTCCCAGATGTTTGGCGGCTGGTAGGGACGGACTCCCTTTCCGCCAAGCTGGAGCTGGAGGAGGCCTCCGGCGTAGAGGGCCTGGTCGCGGACCTGCTCGGCATCCAGTCGGAAGCGGGGACCGCGGGCGAGGCGGGTGTTGTCCGGATCGGCAGTCCACTGGTCGGGCTGGGCGGCGCTCTGGCGGCGGAAGGTCTGGCTGGTGACCATGAGACGGACGAGTTTTTTCACATCCCAGCCGTTTTCCTGAAACCAGAGGCCGAGCCAGTCCAGCAGCTCCGGATGGCTGGGCAGGGCGCCTTGGGTGCCGAAGTCGTGGCTCGTTTTGACCAGACCGGTGCTGAAAAGCTGTTGCCAGAGGCGGTTCACGGTGACGCGTGCGGTGAGCGGGTTTTCCGGCGCGGTGAGCCAGCGGGCGAGGTCGAGCCGGGTGGCGCGCGCTGCGGCTTTTTTCAGGGGCGGCAGAATGGCCGGGGTGCCGGGCTCGACTTTTTCTCCCGGTTTGTCGTACTGGCCCCGGGTCATGATGAAGCTCTCACGAGGCTGGGCCATGTCCTTCCAGACAAAGGTGGAGGGGACGGTGGCGTCGTAGTCGGTGCGCTCCTTTTGAGCGGCGGCCAAGCTGGCCTGGAGCGGGGCGAAAGCGGGGCGGGTGGCGGCGCAGGCGGTGCGGAGGTAGAAATCCCGGAGGCGTTTGAGTTCTTCGGGCGTGCGGGGTTTGTCCGGGCCTTCCTTGAGCCAGCCATTGAGGTCGCCGGGGGCTCCTGCGGTGTCCTTTCCTGCCTGGGCCTTGCGCCAGGCTGCGAGGGAGAGGGCGGGATCACTGGCGGGGTCGGTACGGCCGGTGACGCCCATATTGTCAAACCAAGCGGTGCCACCGTGAACGGTGAAGGCGTATCCAAGCAGCGCGGTGCCCGAGGCGAGGCCCATGCGGTTGCCGTCGACTTCGAGTTTCACCCACTGGCCAAGGGCGGGCAGGGAGCCGGCAACGTGGCGTTCGGTGGTGTTTTTGGCTCCGAATTCGATGATGTCCTGGCCCCAGACGGCGCGGTGCTTCCAGCCGTCGCTGTGAAACTGGATCATGATTTCCTCCGGCGGGTCTGCGGGGTCGAGATAGACGTGGAGAAAGAATTTAGCCTCAGGCGGCACGGTGAGCGGCTGCGCTCCGGCCTGATAGTAATCCTGCGCCATGGCGGGGCCTCCGCGTTTGAGTGACTTCTTTCCGCTGAAAACGGGTGACTCGACAAAGGTGGTCGTGTGCCCCGAGGCTCCGACCTGGGCGCCCTCCGGGAAGGCGTCTTCGAACCAAATCTGCTCCACCTCCGTGACAGGAGGCTTGGGATTTGCCTCTGCCGGGTCCTGGTAAGCGAGGGTGGCGGCCTTTTCGTCGATTTCCTTTGCCAGGGCGGCCTCGCTGTCGGCAAAGGCTTTCATCTTTTCGTCGTAGCCGCCGGGTTTGACCTTCATGACCGGCTGGGTGAGGAGGGCATTGCCATCCATGGCCGGGTCTGCGCTGGAATGGAAGAAGGAGTAGAGGGAGTAAAACTCCTTGGTGGAGATGGGGTCGTATTTGTGGTCGTGGCAGACGGCGCAGCCTGCGGTGAGGCCGAGCCAGGCCTGGGCGGTGGTGCTGGCGCGGTCCACGGCGTAGCGGAAAATGAACTCGGCATCGATGCTGCCGCCCTCGCCGGTGGTGACGTTGCAGCGGTTGAACCCGGTGGCGATCTGCTGGTCCTGGGTGGCGTTGGGGATGAGGTCGCCGGCGAGCTGGTCGATGGTGAACGGGTCGTAGGGCAGGTTGCGGTTGAAGGCGCTGACGACCCAGTCCCGGTAGGCCCACATCTGGCGCTCGTTGTCGAGGTGCATGCCGTGGGTGTCACCATAGCGGGCGACGTCGAGCCAGTGGCGGGCCATTTCCTCGCCGTAGTGGGGGGAGGAAAGACAGCGGTCGACCATGCGCTCGAAGGCGCCGTCTGCGGTGTCGGCGAGGAACGCATCCACATCTGCCAGAGCGGGCGGCAGGCCGGTGAGGGCCATGGTGACGCGGCGGATGAGTGTGGAGCGGTCCGCCTCGGGCTGGGGGATGAGGCCGGATGTCTGGAGCGAGGCGGAAATGAAGCGGTCGATTTCATTTCCGGGGCCCGGCGGGACGGCGGGTTTGACCGGGGTTTCGAAGGACCAGTGCTTCTGGTAGGGCGCGCCCTGCTCGATCCAGGTCTTGATGGTGGCCTTTTCGGAATCACTGAGCGTCTTATGCGACTTGGCCGGCGGCATCACGTCGTCTGCGTCTGCCGTAGTGATGCGCTGCCAGACGAGGCTCTCTTCCGGCTTGCCCGGGACGATGGCGTGGCGGCCCTCCTTGTTGGCGGCGAAGGCTCCCTCGGGCGTGTCGAGGCGCAGGCTGGCTTCGCGCTTTTTTGCATCGAAGCCATGGCAGGCGAAGCATTTGTCCGAGAGGATGGGGCGGAGATCCTTGTTAAACGTCAGCGGGGCTGCCGCTGCGGGCAGGGAGGCAAAAAGGAGGGCACTGAAGAGCTGGCGTCGCATGATGAATTTCACGGGAAATGGGGCTGGCGGGCGGTTCGCACGAGCCGAACATTTGTTCGTCTGGGGAGAAACGTCAACCTGGCAGGCCCCCTGAACGGGGGAGGGAAAAAACTTCAGCCCGCAGACCAGGGATTTTCCGCTATGGTTCGGGATGCGCGTTTTGGCAATTGATCCGGCACTGAGAAACACGGGGTATGCCGTCCTGGAAAGACTGGGGCGGGACATGCGCGCCCTGACGTACGGGACGATCAAAAACAAGGCGACGCTGCTGCAAAGCGAGTGCCTGGTGGCGACGAGGGAGGCGCTGCACCGGGTGATCCGGGATTTCAAGCCGGACGTGTGCGCGATCGAGTCGATCATCTTTGTGCAAAGCCTGAAGACGGCGATCACGATGGGGGCGGCACGGGCGGCGGCGGTCATCGCGGCCACGGAGCACGGGCTGGAGGTCTACGAGTACGCGCCGCGGCGGGTGAAGCAGGCGACGGTGGGCACGGGAGCGGCGCAGAAACAGCAGGTGGCTTTTATGATGCGGGCGATGCTGCAGCTGACGGAAACGCCGCCGCCCGATGCGGCGGACGCGCTGGCCATCGGGATGGCCCACCTGAACGCGAGCGATCCGCTGAAGGCGATGGAAGGCAAGATGAACAGGGTTTGAGGCGGTTTCGGATTTCGGATCTCGGAATGCGGAATGCCGGAGCGTGCTGGGTTACACGGCCTCTTTGAGAGGCTTTGGGGTGGCGAGGGCCTGGACGGGGACTTCGCGGAGGAGGTCGCGAACGACGTCGGCGGTGGTTTTGCCGTCGATGCGGGCGCTGTATTCGAGGAGGATGCGATGTCCGAGGACGGGGAGGGCGAGGGCCTGAACGTCCTCGAAGGAGGCATTGGGGCGGCCTTCCATGAGGGCGCGGGCCTTGGCGGCGCTGGCCAGGCTGAGGGCGGCACGGGGGCTGGCTCCGTATTTGATGCCGGCGGCGGCGTTTGACTGGCCAGGGTGGGTGGCATCGACGAGCCGGGCGATGTAGTTCGCCACGATGCCGGGGAGGAAGATGCGCCGGGCGGTCTGCTGGATGAGGGCGAAGGTCTCGCGGGTGAGGATGACGGGCACGGTGGGCTCGACGCCGAGTTCCCGGTGGGTGACGATGCGTTCCAGCGTTTCCGCATTGTTTCTCAGGACGCTGAGTTTAAAAAGGAAGCGGTCCACCTGGGCTTCGGGCAGCGGGTAGGTGCCTTCGAGTTCGATGGGGTTCTGGGTGGCGAGGACGAAAAACGGATCCGGCAGCTGGTGGGTCTGGCCGAGGACGGTGACGCGGCGCTCCTGCATGGCCTCCAGGAGGGCGGACTGGGTCTTGGGCGAGGCGCGGTTGATTTCGTCGGCGAGGAGGAGGTTCGTGAAGAGCGGGCCGGGCTGGAAAACGAACTCCCGTTTTCCGTCAACTTCCTGGAGCACGGGGTTGCCGGTGATGTCCCCGGGGAGGAGGTCCGGGGTGAACTGAACGCGGCGGGTGTCGAGTTGAAGGGCTTTGGCGAGGCCCTTGACGAGTTCGGTTTTTCCGAGACCGGGCAGGCCCTCGAGAAGGACGTGGCCGCGGGCGATAACACCGCAGATGACGAGGTCGATCAATTCCCCCTGGCCGAAGAGGACTTCGTTGAGGGCGGTGCGAAGCGCCTGCACGGGTGTGGCGGCGGTGGTGATTTCGAGGTCGTTGGCGAAGTCCATGGAGGGAATGAAAAGTGGTGGCCTACCATCTCGGGGCGGGCGGCACAGAGTCAACCGCGAATGGACGCGGGCGAGCGAAAAAAATGGGTCCGACGGGTCGCGGGGCGAACGTTCTGCCGGGTCATTTGAAGAATTTCTTCAGCGCCTCTTTTTCAGAGGGGAGGAGGGATTCCTTCCAAACCTGTTCACCGCCCTGGCCTTCGTTGTTGATGGCGCCGGCGGCGCGGGGGCCGGTGGGGGTTTTGTCGACTTCGTGCTTGTCTTGGCCGAGTCCGATGAGGTCGGCGGGAGTGGCGCGGGAGAGGTCGGGGTTGGTGACGGCTTCACGGTTGTTGGTGCCGAGCTGGGACTCCTGCTCCTCCAGGGTGAGCGGAGCGGTGCCCGGGCCGCGGGACACGCCGCCTTTGCCGGGGCCCTTGCCGTCTTTGCCTTCCTTGCCTTGGATGAGTTTTTGCAGGGCGGCGAGTTCGTCGTCCTTGCCTTCGCCATCACCGAGAAATCCTTCAGAGCCAGACTGGCCCTTACCGCAGCCTTTTCAGGCACCGGATTTCTTTTTCATCTCTTCCCTCACCTTGTCGAGCTGCTCCTTGGAGAGGGATTTGAGGTCTTTGGGATTGATGCCGGCGAGGGCCTTGGCGAGTGAGGGGTCGAGCTTCAGAGCCTCGTTGTTATCCATGCCCTTCATGGCGGCATCGTAGTCGGAGAGGAGCTTGTCCTTTGTCTGGGAGTCGAGCTGGTCGCCGTAATTTTGCAAGCCATTGAGGGCGCGCTCGGCACTTTCAAGGTCCTTGCCCATCTGGTCGACGGAGCGGTTGAGCTGCTCCTGGAGGTGGTCGGTGGCTTCGAGGCTGTTGTGGCTGTACCATTCCTTCGCGTCCTCGGCGCGCAGCTTTTCGATCTGCTGTTTGAGTTCCTCGATTTTCTCCGGATCGGCGACTTTCTCCTCTTCGAGGGTCTTGAGCGTGTTTTCCATTTCCTGCCACTTGGGCGGCTCGGCGACTTTGAGTTCGGCGGCGTCGAGGTCGCGGGGCACGGGGCAGAAAAGGGCGAGGGCGACGCAGGCGGCTGCGGCGAGAACTGGACCGCCGAGGCGCGGGGCGGACCAGCGGAGGTGGTCGTCGAGAATGGCGGGAGGCTCCGGCCACGGGCCGATGCCGGCGGAGGCGGCGGTGAGGGCGTTGTGGAGGCGGAGTTTGGATTCAAGCCGGACGAAGGCCTGCGGGATGTTGATGAATTTCGGACGGGCCATGAGCCGGGCGATGCCCCCGATGAGGCTGGCTCCCCCGAGCAGCCAGGGCCAGGCTGTTTCCATGGTGACGGTGTGGTGGCGGCTGCGCAGCAGGAAGATGACGGCGAAGCCGGTAATGCCGCCGAGAACACAGAGCGGGGTGGCTTTTTCAAACCACCAGGCAAGGTTGGTCTTCCTGACGGTATGCCGGGCGGCGTCGTGCCAGTGGGTGGAAAGGGCGGGCTGGTCCATGGTCGTAAAGGTCTGCTGAGGCGGGCGGGAGTCAACAGGGAATGCGTGGTGATTTTACCCACTTTCCTCCATGATTCCGTTGAACGTGGCACGGGGTGGAGGCATGGTGGGTGGCATGAAGTGCTGGCTGGCCACGGTGATGTTGATGATGTGCGGAGTGGGGCTGGCGGCGCCGGTTCCTGCGAAGCCGGTTGTGCCGTATGTGGCGGCTCCGGCGAAGGCCGAGTTTGACACGATTTTGCGCGTGCAGATTTACCTGGACGGCCAGATGTTCGGGCCGGGAAAAGTGGACGGGCGGATCGGGGAATTCACGCGCAAGGCGGTGGCGGCGTGGAACGTGGCGCACGGGGTGGCAGACCCGGACAACTGGTATGAGGTGCTCCTGGCTTCGCGAAAGGGGACCAAGGCTTTGTGGGCGGCCTACCGTGTGAAAAAGGAAGACTATAACTTTGTGACTCCTGATTTGCCGGAAAAGCCCGTGGATCAGGCGAAGCGGAAGTTTATGGGCTACAGGTCGCTGGGGGAGCTGCTGGCGGAGCGCTACCACACGACGGAGGAGTTTGTGGCAGCGATCAATCCGGGGCTGGCGATCAACTCGCTGAAGGCGGGGGCTATTGTGCATGTGCCGAATGTGGAGCCGTTCCTGATCGAGGCGGTGCCGAAGAATGCAGGATTCAAGGCGGACCCGCTCCTGAGCGCCCGGCAGGTCCTGGTGGATACGGCGGAAAAAACGGCGGCCTTTTACAATGAAAAGGGGAACTTGTTTGCCCTGTTTCCCATCACGCCGGGGCCGCGGGAAAAGGTGAAATACGGGGAATGGAAGATCGAGGTGATGATCACAACGCCGGAGTTTCGCTATGACAAAAAGATGCTGGACAAGGGGGTGCGGGGGAAGGAATTTTACACCATCCCGCCGGGGCCGAACTGCCCGGTGGGTGTGCTGTGGGCGGGGCTGAGTGCGAGCGGGATCGGGCTGCACGGGACGGCGTCGCCGGAGACGATCGGGCGGAGCCAGAGTGCAGGGTGCATCCGGCTGGCAAACTGGGATGCGATTCGGCTGAGCCGGCTCGTGAGGCCCGGGACAAAAGTTTGGGTGAAATGAGGGTGTGATGAATTTGATCGACACACACTGTCATTTGGCGGGCGGGCGTCTCTTTGCGGAAGCGGACGCTCTGGTGGAGCGGGCACGGGACGCTGGGGTGACGCGGATCGTGGCCATGGGCACGGATCTGGAGGACGGCCGACGCGTGATCGAGCTGGCGGAGCGCCATCCGGGCACGGTGTGGGCGTCGGTGGGGGTGCATCCGTGTGATGTGCTGGAGGTGAAGGAGGCGGACTGGCTGGAGCAGCTGCGGGAGCTGGCGCGGCATCCGCGCGTGGTCTCCATCGGCGAGACGGGGTTGGATTATTTCCACCCGCCGCCGGACGGGGTGGGGTGGGAAGCGTACAAGGCGAGGCAGGCGGAGTTTTTCCGGGCGCAGATCGGGCTGGCTGCGGAGCTGGGGCTGAACGTGGTGGTGCACACGCGGGGCGGCAGTCTGGCGGATGCAGGGACGATGATGGCTGAGTGGGCCGGGCGGGTGAGGGCGGTCTTTCACTGCTGGGTGGACGGCTGGGCGCAGGCGCAACCGCTGGTGGCGGCGGGCCACTTGGTTTCTTTTACCGGGATTGTGACTTACAAGACAGCGCTGGAGGCGCAGGAATCCGCCCGCCAGGTGCCGCAGGGCAGCTGGATGCTGGAAACGGACGCGCCATACCTCGCCCCGGTGCCGCATCGGGGAAAACTAAACGAGCCGGCCTGGACGAGGCACACGGCGGAGGCGGTGGCGGCGCTGCGTGGAATGACGCTGGAGGCGGTGGCTGCCGAAACGACGGCGACGGCGGAGGGTTTTTTCCGGTTTTCGAGGTGAGGCGTGGAGAGCGGGGCTTGAAAGGCGCGGGGAATGGCGGAAGGTGGCTGTCCAATCCCATGTCTGAAGAAGCTGTGTTTCAAAAACTGTCGGAGTGCGGCGTGATTGCTGTGCTGGTCATTGATCGTACCGAGGATGCTGTGCCGGTGGCGGAGGCGTTGTACGAGGGCGGGGTGCGGGGGATGGAGTTGACGCTGCGGACGCCGGCGGCCATCGGGGCGCTGCGGGAAATCCGGAAGGCGGTGCCGGACATCCTGGCGGGCATTGGGACGATCCTTTTCCCGGCTCAAGTGAGCGAGGTGGTGGACGCGGGAGCGCAGTTCGGCGTGGCGCCGGGGATGAGCCGCCGGGTGGTGGAGGAGGCACTGAAGCAGGGTCTGCCCTTTGCCCCGGGCATCCTGACGCCGTCGGACATCGAGGCGGCGCTGGAGTATGACCGGAAGCTCCTCAAGTTTTTCCCCGCCGAAGTCTCGGGCGGGCTGAAATACCTGCAAAACATCGCTGCGCCCTACGCGCACCTCGGGCTCAAGTACGTGCCGCTGGGCGGCCTGACGCAGGCGAACATGGCCTCCTACCTCCAGGACCCGCTCATCGGGGCCATCGGCGGCTCGTGGCTGGCGCCTCGGGAGGTGATCCGGGATCAAAAATGGAGCCACATCCGCCAGGCGGCGGAGGGGGCGGTGGAGATTCTGGATCAGGTGAGGAGGCGGTGAGTTGTTGGTTATCGGTTAATAGTTATTGGGTGAGGCCCGCCCGCTGTTGCTTTAAATGAAAACTCTCTCCGAATTTCTGGATGACACGCGCCGGTCGGGGCGGGTGTGGGTGGCGAAGCGGTTGAGTGGAAATGACACGGGGCTGACGGGTGGGCACCAAGGCGGGCTTTATCTGCCGGAGGCGTTCTTCCGGAAGGTGTTTCCGTCGATCATCACGAGGAAGGTGCTGAACCCGAAGGCGGAGCTGGCGGAGGTGGAGTTTCCGCAGAGCGGGTTTGTGGCGAAGACGGTGGTGGCGACGTACTACAACAACAAGCATGCCGGTGGGGAGGGGGAGCGGGGGACGCGGGATGAATTCCGGCTGACGTCGTGGGGAGGGGAGGGGTGTCCGCTGATGATGGACGGGAACACGGGGGCGGCGATGATCTTTGCCATCGGGAAGGAGCGGGGGGAGGTGTGGATCGCGGAAAATCCTGATGAGGAGTCGGAAATGGAGGCGTGGCTGGGGCAGCCGGTGGAGCCGGGGCGGACGATCCTGAGCTGGGAGGGGATGCCGGAGAGCCAGGCGCCGGAGGATCTGCTGGGGCTGATCCCGCCGGACTGGTTCAAGCGATTCCCGCAGGGGAAGGAAGTCTTTGAGTTTGTCGAGAAGCACCTGCCATTCCCGATGCCGATGACTGACCCGGATGCGCTTTTGGAGGCGCGGCGGGCGCTGGAGTTTGAGGTGTTTCTGGAGGTGGAGCGGCGGCACGTGCTGCCGCAGGCGAAGAAGGGGTTCGCGAGCGTGGAGGACTTTCTGGCGCTGGCGGGGGAGGTGACGAACCGGCGGAAGGCGCGGTCCGGGAAGTCGCTGGAATACGGGCTGGCCAGCATCCTGCACTACGCGGGTGTGCACTTTGATGCTCAGGCCCGGACGGAGGCGAAAAGCGTGCCGGATTTCCTGCTGCCGGGGGGGAAGGAGTATCACGATGCCGCCTTTCCCGCGGAGCGACTGACGATGCTGGCCTCAAAAACAACGTGCAAGGACCGCTGGCGGCAGGTGACGGTGGAGGCGGACCGGATCCCGTTGAAGCACCTTTTCACCCTGCAGGAGGGGGTGAGTGTGGACCAGCTGCGGGAAATGGAGAAGGCGAAGGTGGTGCTGGTGGTGCCCGAGGCTCTGCACCGCGCCTACCCGAAGGAGTGGAGGGAAAAGCTGCTGAGCCTGGCGGATTTCATCGCGCTGGCAAAGAAGCGGCAGGGGGAGTGAGGCGGGCCGCGATTAGGATATGCGGCGTTTCTCCATGAGTTTCATGAGGTTTTTGTTGAACTCCACGGCACTGTTGTGGCCGAGGCTGCGCAGCTTCTGGTCGAGGGCGGCGACTTCGACGAGCTGGGCGATGTTCCGTCCGGCGACAACGGGGATCTCGACGAGGGGGATTTCGATGCCCATGGCGCTCCAAGTTTTTGTCTCGGAGCCCACACGCTCGAAATCCTTCAGTTCGATGTCATTGCGCAGGACAACGACGAGGTCGAGCCGCTTCTCCAGGCGCATGGCTCCGATGCCGAACAGGGCCGGGATGTTGATGACGCCGAGTCCTCTAATTTCCATGTAGTAGCGCCCCTGCTCGGGGGCGGTGCCGATGATTTCCCGGCCTTCGAGGGCGCGGAGGTGGACGAGGTCGTCCGCGACGAGGCTGTGGCCGCGCTCGATGAGGCCGAGGACGGTTTCACTCTTTCCGGTGCCGCTGCCGCCTTTGACGAGAATGCCGATGCCCTTCACGTCGACCATGGAGCCGTGCTCGCTGACGTTGGGGGCGAAGTCCCATTCGAGCCGGATGGTGGCGGCGTTGATGAACTTCATGGTGTTCATGCTGGTCTGGAAGACGCTCATGCCGGCGGCATCGGCGACGCTGATGAGTTCGGGCGGGAGTGATTTGCCCCGGCAGACGATAAGGCAGGGGGAGTCGTGGGAGCAGAGTTCACTCATGCTGCGGCGCTGCTCCTCAGGGCTGCGGCTTTCCAGCCAGGCGAGTTCCTGGTTGCCGACGACTTGGATGCGCCTGCAGGCGAAGTAGTCGTAGAAGCCGGCGAGGGCGAGCCCGGGGCGGTTGATGGTGGGCTCGCTGACCTGGCGCGCGAAACCGCCCTCCGAGCCGATGAGGCTGAGCTGGAGTTCCTCGCGGTGGAGTTTGAAGAAGTCACCCACGCTGATGTGCGCGGGCTGGCGAACCTTGGATGTACTGGAGCGGCGGTCCATGATGCCCTCAGGAAAGCAGGGATGAGGGGGAAATCCAGGCGGCAATTTTCCTTTTCTTTCTGCGGGTGTGGGGCGGATTTCCCCAGGATTGGGCGAAATGGGGCGTTTCTTGAACGGGCACCGGCCCCGGATTTACAAACTTCCAGGGCTGTCCTATACTCGCAAGCCCTGATCGACCCGTTCCCACACTCTGCCATGTTTCACCGTCCATTTTTCTCCCTGCTGCCCTGTCTCGCGCTGACCTTCAGCGCGCCGCTGGCGCTGGTGCAGGCCCAGCAGCCCCAGCAGACCACGGCGGAGGGGGTCTTCCTCCAGGCCTACATGCTGAAAAATGAGGCGGAGAAGCTGGAGGACCAGAAAAACTACGCGGCGGCCTGGTACAAGTACAAGAGCGCGAGCGACCTTTTTGACAGCGTGGCAAGGCTGAACCCGAACTGGGAGCCGAACATGGTGAACTACCGGCGTTCCTTGATCCGCAAGAGCATGGAGCGGACGCAAAATCTGGAGCGCGAACGGCGCGGGGTGGCCACGGGGGCGCCGTCCGCGACAGCCGGGACGGAGGCTCCGCTGCCCACGCCTGCCGGGGTGGAGATGCGTCCGGCCTTTCCCGTGCAGCCCCAGCCCGGGGTGGCCCAGCCCTCCGTTGACAGCGTGATCAGCGGGGTGAACTCAAACCTGAACCGCAACCAGGCCGACTACCAGAAGATACAGGACGTCATGGCCGGGAAAGAGAAGGAGCTTTTCGAGACGAAGTCCAAGCTGCTGAGTGCCAAGAAAGAGCTTGAAGCCTACATGCAGAAGAACCTGGAGCTGTCCAGCAAGCTGACGACTGCCGAGCAGCGCAAGGACCGGGAGGTGGCGAGCCTGAAGAAGCAGCTGGAGGAGCTGACGGCTGCGCTGAACAAGGCGAAGACGCTTCAGGATGAAGCGATCAGCCAGATCGACGCGCTGACGGGGGAACTGGGCTCGGCGCGGGAGACGATCAACAACCTGACGAAGGAGCGCGACGGGCTGCTGGCGGAAAAGAGCCAGATGAGCGCCCTGATGAAGTCGAACGACGACTCGAAGAAGACGACCGAGCTGCTGGCTGAGAACAAGAGGCTGAAGGAGGAGCTGGACAAGGCCAAGACGAGCATGACCCGCCTGCAGTCCGACAAGGACGCGGCGGTGAAGGAGGCGGCTGGGCTGCGCGACCAGGTGGCGAAGCTGCGGGATGACCTGGAGCGGGTGCAGAAGGAAAACCAGGACTATCGGCAGCAGATCTCCGGCCTGACGACCAAGCTGGAGGAGGCCAGTGCGCGGCTGGCTGACGCGTCGCCCAACAACCTGCCGCCGAGCGAACTGGAAGCGGAGAATAAAGTGCTGCGTAACATCATCTACGCCGAGCTGAAGCACCAGGCCGTGCGCGAGGGCAAGAAGCGGCTCCTGCTGGAGCAGTTTGCCAAGCTGCAGATTGACTCGAAGGAAATTTTTGACGCGGTGAATGCGCTGGCGGCTCCGCCGGCCGGGTTGTCGGCTGAGGAGGAAAAAATCCTGACCGACCCGAAGACAAAGGAACTGCTGCAGGGCAAGGGGATGGCGCTCACGCTGCTGGACCGTCCGCCTGGGGCGGCGGCGTCTGCGGACGAGGCTGGTTCGCCGGCCGGGGCGGAGGCCGTTTCCGCCGTTCGGGGCAAGGCGCAGCTCGATGAAGATGCACGAATCATGGCGGATGCCGGGGAGGCCGCCTTTGGCCAGCGCCGCTTCGCGGAAATGGAGAAATGCTTCACCCGTGTGGTGGAGCGCGACCGGCAGAACGTCTATGCGCTGTCGAATGCCAGCGTAGCCCAGATTTTCCTGAAGAAGTACCCGGAGGCCCAGAAAAACCTGCAGAAGGCGCTGGCCTACCACTTTGAGGATGACCACGCCCACTACCTGCTGGGCATGACGTATTACAAGCAGGGCGACTACGAGCGTGCGCAGCGCAGCTTTCAACAGGCAGTGCAGCTGAACAATGCCAACTCCCGTGCACATTTTTCCCTCGGCTGCGTCTACACGAAGCAGGGTGTGGTGGACAAGGCAAAGCGCGAATTTCTGGCGGCGCTGGAGGTCGACCCGGCCTACGGCGACGCACAGTACAATCTGGCTGTCCTGGCGTTCAACGCGGGGGAAAAGGAAAAGGCGCTGAAGTTTTACAACCAGTCGCTGGAAAATGACTCCCCGCGCGATGCCCAGCTGGAGACGGAACTGGCGCGGAGGAAATAACCAGTAAATCCCGTCACGCTCGTACCCGGGCTGGTCGTGCGCCCCCCGGCCGGAGCGGCGGGTGAAAGGGATCAGGCGCCGGCGAGTGCGGCGCGGAGGGTGGTCAGCTCCTCGTCGACCAGGATGTCCGAGGGCTGGTCGAGGGTGTCGGCGACGGTCTGGCGCAGCGCGACGCGGAAGCGCTGGCGCAGGCGGAAGACGGCTTGGCGGGCGGCATTGACATCCATGCCCATCTGCCGGGCGGCGGTGCTGTAGTCGCCCTCCACGTCAGGGTCGAGAAAGGAGCGCAGTACCTCAAAAAGGGACGTCCGTCCGCGGGAGGTGTACTCCGATTCAACGAGGCAGAGAGCGCTGTCCAGGCACGTCATGGCCCAAGCCCGGTCAAAAGTGCCGGTGGCGGAATCCAGCAGGGGAGTGGTGCGGAAGCGGTCCTCCGCAGCGAGGGAATCCAGGGAGACGAGGGAGACGCCGCCCCCGCGCTTTCGGCTCGTGGCGCGGCGGTGGGCGTCGATGAGGTCGCGCTGAAAGGCGGAAAGCAGGTAGGTGCGGAGTTTTCCCCGGTCCGGGGCCGCCTTGCCGAGGAGTTCGCCGGTGGCGACTGCGGTCAGAAACTCCTGCGTCTGGTCCTCCGCATCCTCCGCGCTCAGGCCTCGCTGGCGGGCAAAGGCGTAGAGCGGGAACCAGTAAAGCCGGCAGATTTCCTCCAGGGCAGCCCGTGCCTCACCCCCTCCGCCCGAGGCGGCGAGGACTACACTCCACCGGGTGGCGGGAAACTGCGGCGTGGCGAGTTGATCATCCAGCATCGCCGTTGATCATAGCGGTGGCGGGGCTTCGGGACAATGGAAGACGCTTCGGGAAATACCCTATCCGCATCTCCTGAAAGTAACGCGCCGCAGGTTTCTGCGAAAATGTGTCCGTCCCCAGCTGCGCCCCTGTATCCTTGCCGTCATGCCTGCCTCCCACCCAGATTTGCCAAACCCAGACCGTCTGCGCGGACTTGATCCGGGCCGGATGATGGACATGGCCATGGACGGGAAATCAGGCGGACGGGGGGTGGAGGGCGAACGCGAGGTGCCGACCCCGGAGGATCTGGCGGCGCTGCTGCCTGACTACGAGATCGTGGCCATGATCGGCCGCGGGGGCATGGGGGCGGTCTACCGGGCTGTGCAGAGGAACCTGGAGCGGCCGGTGGCGATCAAGGTGCTGCCCGTGGAGCTGGGGGACGCGCCGGGATTTTCCGAGAGGTTCCGTCAAGAGGCGATGACGACGGCGGGGCTGGACCACCCGGACATCGTGGCTGTGTACGACGTGGGAGAGACGGTGGCGGGGCACTGGTATTACGTGATGGAGCTGGTGGACGGCGAGGACCTGGCGCAGCGCATGGCGCGCGGCCTCATGTCGGTGGAGCAGAGTCTGCCGCTGCTGGAGGTGGTGTGCGGGGCGGTGGAGGCGGCCCATGCGCGGGGCATCATCCACCGGGACATCAAGCCGTCGAACATCCTCCTGACCCGCGAGGGCCGGCCCCGGCTGGCGGATTTCGGCCTCGCCCTGCTCAGTGAAAAGCACCTCGCGGAGTCCCGCCTGACCATGGGCGGCACCACGCTGGGCACGCTGGAGTATGCTGCGCCGGAGCAGCTGGCCGGCTACGGGGTGACGACCGCCAGCGATCTCTACAGCCTGGGCGTGCTCGCCTATGAGCTGCTCACGGGCGAGCTGCCGCGCGGCATCTTTGACCCGCCCTCCATGCGAAACCGGGCCGTGGATCCCGCCTTTGATGCCGTCATCCTGACCGCGCTCCAGAGTGATCCGCTCCGCCGTCACGCCTCTGTGGCCGCCTTTCGGCAGGCGCTGCTCCATGCAGCGGACCGCGGCCTGCAGCAGGAAAAACGGGAGCGGGAACTGCGGGGCAGGCTGGCGCGAAAGGCTCGGACCGTTCTCGTGCTGGCGGCCATCGCCGTGCTCTCCGGCGGCAGCGCCATCTATGCGTGGCGGGCCAGGCTGGAGGCGGGGCAGCGTCGGGCGGAGGCCGTGAAGGCGGAGGCAAAGACGGACGGGCTCATCCAGTTTCTGCTGACGGATCTGCGGAAGCGGCTGGAGCCAACGGGCAATCTGGGCGCCATGGAGTCCGTCCTCGAGCGGGCCGTGGTCCACTACCGCGAGAAATACGAGGCGGCTGGGCATTCGCCGGACGCAGCTGGCCAGCTGGCGGACGTGCTGGTGGTGAAGGGTGACGTCGTCGGCGTGCGCGGGCTGCGGGAGGAGGCGGACCAGCTTTACACCGAGGCCATCGCCCTGACGGAGGCGGCGTGGCGGACGGCTCCGGGGGATGCGAAACGCAGTCTCCGCCGGGTGCGCGCGCTGGAGGACCGCAGCGAGCACCGCATGGCCAGCGGACGCTACGAGGCCGCGCTGGAGGACGCCCGGCTCATGCTCGCCGCAGTGGAAATGGTGCCCAATGTGCCGCCGGATGCGACCATCATCCGCGAGGTGGCGGCGGCGCACAAGGCCATTGCCAATGCGCTCGGCTACGTGAAGCAGCTCGACGAGAGCCGGGCGGAATACCTCGCCGCCTGCGGCATTCTGGCAAAGTTTCAGGAGAGTCACCCGGGTGACGCACAGATCGCCGGAGATCTGGCAGACTTGGACACTTCCCTCGGCTCCCTGGCGGAGGCGCAGGAGGACTACCCGGAAATGCTGAAGCGCTTCACCTCATGGAACGAACACGTGAAGAAGGCCTACGGGGCGAACAGCGACATGTATTCCTACAGCGCCTTCCGCATGGGCGTGGCGCTGGTGAAAACCGGAAGCCCGGCCGGGGCCGTGCCCTACCTGACCGACGCCGTCCGCCTGGCGGAGGGGCCGGTGGCCGCGCAGCCCGGACACCAGGGCGCGCTGTCTCACCTCACTTGGTGCCTGCACTACCTGGTCCAGGCGCTGGAGGAAAGCGGGCAGCCGGAAAAGGCGGCAGGTGTCCGCACGCGCGAGGCGGCAGTGAAAAAACTGGCCGCCGCCGTGCCGCAGGAGGCGGAGGAGCCGCTGGAGAAGGAATTCGCCGGCCTCTGCGCAAAGCCCGAGACGCCGCACAAGGAGTGGTGGGCCTTTTGCCAGCAGGTGCAGGTGCGGGGGGAAAAGCAGGAAACGCCGCAGGCCAGGACCGCCTTTTACCAGAAGTGGCTGGAGCGCGGCGCCGCCGCCGCCGCGACCGGGCCGGAGGGAAACCTGGCCAACAGCGTGGAGGCTTTCATCCGCAACCGGCTGGCCAGTCACGCGCTGAAGGAAGACCCCGCCCTCTCCGCCAGCCACGCCCGGCAGGCCCTCGCCCTGCGCCGGGGCATGGTGGCCGCGCATCCGGGAGACCCGGCCCTCGAGCGCAACGTCGTCTCCAGCGCCGGCCACCTCGTGGAGGCTCTCCTCCGCAGCCCGTCCGCCCCGGAGGCACTGGGGGCCATCCACGAGTACGCCGCCGCATCGGGCCAGCTCTCCCTGGCCGCCCTGCTGGAGCAGGACCAGGCGCTCCTCTTCGCCAGGAACTCCTCCCTCATTCTCGACGAAGCCGTCCGCCGCTGGCCAGAGGAAAAGCCCGCTCTGGCCAGGGCCGGGGCGGACATCGCCGCAGCGCTCCTCGACCGGCTGCCTGCGGAGAAATCCAGGCAGGCCGCCGGGCTGCGCAGCCGGCTCATCGCACCAGGGCAGTGAACCCGGAGGCCGGAGTGGTTGGGAACCGGAGGGGACGGGGAGGGGTTTCACGGGCCTTGCGAACCGCGCGGCGGTTCCGGTCTTCGGTCTGGGGGCGGATGGGGGAAATAGGAGGCCACCCCAAGTTTCAATGCCCCCGTCCGGAGTCCTGAAAGGACGGCACATCACAGCCTGGGGTAAGCCGAGGCACGAGGCGCAACCCCAGGTTCCCTCACCGAAATCCGGAGCCCTGTATGGGC
>JANOAS010000058.1:0-4253 GCA_031411255.1 bacterium | reverse complement strand
CCTCCACGCCAATCTGGTCGACCGGGCGGTGGCGGGGCAGGGAAATGGAGGGGGCGGTGGTCATGGCGGTGCGGTTATTTTTCGGGTGCAGGGGCTTTCGCGTCCTCCAGCGGCGTCACTTTTGCCCGCTGCTCGCCCAAGGCGACGAGCCACTTGCCCCCTTCCTTCACGAGGGAGACCAGCTCGAGATTGGACACCTTCGCCTTCGACGTTTTGTGCTGCGTGCGGACTAGGACGTGCACCAGGTCGGGCCGTTCTTCAGCCACGCTCAGCAGATTCAATTCCAGCGTGTTCATGATCCGCTTGTTCTCATCGTCGGTGACGTTGTAGCGCGTCTGCAGGCTCTTCTGGTAGGCAAGGTAAAATTCCACCGGGCGCATCTTCTCCACCTCGTCCTCGTCCTTCTTGCCCACCGCCCGGCACATGCCGGACACTTCATCGTAGGGCACGCTCGGGTTTTTCAGCCGGCGGACGTAGTCCTTCTGCATGTCCGCCAGGGAGGACGGCTGGATGAGAGCCGCCGCCTTCTCATAGTCCCGCTGCACCGCGCTCTTCAAGTACCCGATCACCGAGGCGGCCGAGGGGTGCAAATTCGCCAGATCCTGCGAAGTCACAGCCTGCTGCGCCCGCCCGGGCGCAAGGGGCAGCAGACAGAGGGAGGCAAACAAACCGGCACAGGAAAGACGCAACATCATTCCCCCAGCCTAACGGCAGAAGCCCCCGGCGGCAAGCGGCAAGCGCGGGCGCAGGCGGCGCAGTCAGCAATCCGCAGGATTCCAAACTTTCATGAATCCGAAACCCTGAAAATGAGCCACGTTCGCAGTCGCCAGATGAGTGACGCCGTGATGACGAAGCGTAACCGCAAGACGGGCGTCGATGATTTGCCGGAAGCCGGACTTGGTTTCTCCAGCCCATTTCCAAAGCGGTGCGGAAACGTCCTGTTCGTAGTCGCCGAATTCCCCGGCTGGGTTTGACTTCAAGCTCTGGCAAAAAGGCGACCGCCTCTTGCGGTGTTTTGGGTTTCTTGAAAACTGCGGGATTGCGAAGCTGCATGTAAAGCTCCACGAGCACCAGTTCGCACAGCAAAAACCGCTGCCCCCCAGCAGCTTCCGTCTCGAATAAACGCTTTGAGAGGGCATGAAAAGGCGACAGTGGGTTGGCCGCATACAGAAACAGGTTCGTGTCAGCCGAAAGGATCATCAGGCGGACCTTTGAAACACTGCACCAGCCTCCGGTGCAGAGCTGGCTGGGTCGACTAGAAAATCCCCACCACAATCGAGAGTGGGGAAGCTCCACTCTCCTGCCGCCTTTTCCCGCTCGGGAAAACGATTGACGAAATTCTCCGCAGCCCTGTGCACAACCTCGCCAAACGACCAATCCTGTTGCTCCGCAATCGCGTTCAGCCGGCGATACAGGGGGTCGGGGAATTGAATTTCGGTTCGCGTCATGGGGGAAAGCTTACACCAAGGCCAGCAGAGCGGCAAACCGGGACCCGAAGCAGGGCTTGGGGCCCCGGCCAGAAATAACCACCCCGTTCCCCTTGTCTTTTTGGCGCATGGCGTCGTTGCAGCTCGGTTACAGATCTCCTTGGATACGCGCCCTCGCCGCGCCTGGCCATCCGCCAAAAATCCTGCGCGGTCTTTCGGGGTTTATTTCCGGCCGCATCGCGGGAGCCAGGGCAAAGCAATTGACAGTCGCCACGTGTGGACCGAATTTGTCCACATGATCACGATCACTCTGCGGGAACTGCGCAACAATTTCTCCAAACTGGAAGCCTGGCTTGAGGAAGGTGAACAAATTCAGGTGCAAAGACGCGGGACGCCGATAGCGATGCTCACCGGGATCAGCCAGACCCACACCGGCGAAATCAAAAGGCCCAGTTTTGCCGAGCGCCGCAAGGCGATCTGGGGCGACCGGGTTTTCAGCGATGACGAGGTGGCTGCGATGCGGGCGGAAGAACGGGAGGGCGAAGAAGGGTGAAGCCGTTCCCAGACACTTCTTTTCTCTGCGCGCTTTACCGACCCCAGTCCAATTCAGCACCTGCGGATGAGTTCATGGGGCGCGCGCCGGGTCCGTTACGACTGTCCAGTTTGGTTGCACTGGAGTTTCGTCAGTCCGTGCGCCTGCGGATTCGGCTGCACAGACTGGATCGAGCCAAAGGGGTTCCCCAGCGCGAAGGCGAGAAAATGCTGCGGGAATTTCAGTCCGACATGTCGACCGGGACTTTCTCCGTGGTGCCGGTCGACTGGGCGAATGTACACCGCCTCGCGGAATCACTCAGCGCAAGGCATTCCGTCGAAGCGGGGCATCGCCTTGCGGACATTCTCCACGTAGCCACTGCCCTGCAACTGGGCGCGGAGGAGTTCCTCACCTTTGACTCCAACCAGAAAAAACTGGCTGAGGCTGAAGGCCTCGTGGTTCCATTCTAATCCGGACAAAAACCTGAACTGCGGCAGCCGGAAGCGTATGTGCTGCCCAGCCGAGGCAGTCAGCGCACCAGCGTCTGCGTCCGGTCCGGACCGACACCTACCATCTTGATGGGGAGGCCGATGAGTTCGGAGACGCGATCTAGGTAGGCCAGGGCGTTTTTCGGCAGGTCGGCGAAGGTTTTCGCGCCGGTGATGGGAGTTTGCCAGCCGGGCAGCGTCTCGTAAATGGGCTTCACTTTCTCCCAGTCGGCGAGGCGGACGGGAGGGTATTCGTGGCGCTGGCCGTCGATCTCGTAGGCGACGCAGACGGGGATCTCGGCGAAATCCTCCAGGCCGTCGAGGTTGGTGACGGCGAGTTCGTCCATGCCGCTGACGACGGAGGAGTAGCGGAGCAAAACGGTGTCCAGCCAGCCGCAGCCGCGCGGGCGCCCGGTTGTGGCGCCAAATTCACGGCCGAGGGCGTGAAGTTTTTCCGAAAGGGCCTCGTTGTCCGTGGGGAAGGGGCCGCTGCCGACGCGGGTGGTGTAGGCCTTGGCCACACCGACGACGCGGTCGATGGCCCGCGGGGAGACGCCCGCCCCAGTGCACGCCCCGCCGGCGATGGTGCTGGACGAGGTGACAAACGGGTAGGTGCCGAAATCGAGGTCGAGGTGGGTGCCTTGGGCGCCTTCAAAAAGGAGGACCTTGCCCGCCTTGATCTGCTGGTGCAGAAAGACGGCCGTGTCCGTGATGTGCGGAGCGAGGCGCTCGCCGGCGGCGAGCAGGGCGTCGCACATCGGCTGGAACTCGAGCGCGGCCATGCCGAGCGGGGTGATGATGGCGTTGGTCTCCTCCACTTTGTCCTTCAGGGCTGCTGAAAAATCGGCCGGGACAAGCAGGTCGGCCAGGCGCAGGCCGGAGCGCTGGACTTTGTCTCCGTAGGCGGGGCCGATGCCGCGACCGGTGGTGCCGATCTTGCGGGCGCCGAGGCGGACTTCGCGGGCCTGGTCAAGGGCGCGGTGAATGGGCAGGGCGAGGTGCGCCCGGTTGCTGATGAGCAGGTTTTCCGGCGTGATGTTCCCGCCATTGGCCCGCAGGCCGTCGATCTCGACAAGCAAGGACACCGGGTCCATGACGACGCCGTTTCCGATGACGCAAACCTTGTCCGCCCAGAGAATACCGGACGGAATGAGGTGCAGGACGTGCTTTTTTCCGTGAACGATGACGGTGTGGCCGGCATTGTTGCCACCCTGGCCGCGGACGACCACCTGCGCTCTCTCCGTCAGAAAATCAACGATTTTCCCTTTTCCTTCATCGCCCCACTGGGCGCCAACAATGGCAACATTCGACATAATCCGCAAAAAAGAGCCGCCCGAAACGAGCGGCGAGGTTCTCAAACTTTGGCGCGGGGGAACTTGGTTTTCCGCCCCGGACGGAACGATCCAACCCGGATCAGGGCTGGACGCTCATGTTGGACATGACGGCCAGACAGGCCGCTGCACAGGCGACGAGGCCAAGAATCCCGATCACAAGGAGTCCGGCTCCTGGGGATTTCTTGGCGGTCTTCTTTTTGAAGGCTGAAACGGGTTGGGAATTTTCGCTCACAGTTGCAGAATCAAGCCGGATACACCCCGTTTGTAAAGGGGATTTTCCCAACACGCGCGGACGAGCAGGGCTTACGCATGAAAATTATCAAATCTAGCGGCGACCACTTCCGACCTGAACTTCGACGAAAGCGCGGCCCGTTGTCGTTTGCCCTTGATTGAGCCTTTGAGCGGATGCGCCTTGAGCAGCGCCCCGGCCACTTCACGCATCAGGCTCAGACTCTGCGCAGCGGCCCGGTCG
>JANOAS010000057.1:0-33617 GCA_031411255.1 bacterium | reverse complement strand
TGCCAATCACGCCCGCAGCGTGAGCCTTGATTTTGTGCAGCGCCTCACCGGACTGGTGGGAGCCCTGGCCGAGGCGGCGGTGCCCGTCTGCGAAGGCTCCAGTCTGCCTGCGCCTGAAAAGGTGGTCACGGTATCCGTCGGTGTGGACGGAGCCTGTGTGCTGATGGGCTCCCGTGCGGAGGACGCCACGGCGGCGGATGGGCGCAAGGCTCGCGTGCGGGAGTGGCGTGTTGCCATGGTCGGAGCGATCACGCTGTATGATGCCGCCGGTGAAAGGCTTGGGAGCATCTACACGGCCACGGCGCCGCCGGAGGACAAAAGTGAGGGCAAGAGCGCGTTCTGGGAGGAGATGGGGCGGGAGGTCGCCGCGGTCAAAGAACGTTATCCGCGGGCATGTTATGTGGGCCTGAGTGACGGGGCGGCGGATTTTGTGCCGTGGCTGCGCGGGCACACGGAAAAGCTGGTGCTGGATTTTTATCATGCCAGCGGGTATCTGCATGCGGCGGCGGGAGCCTTTGCGCATGAGGTTCCGAAAGGAGAGGACGCGGGTTGGTGGTCGCAGGTGGCGTGCAGTCACTTGAAGCACGGAGAGGGGGCCGCGGCGGACCTGCTGGAAGTCCTCGACGCGCGGCTGCTGAGCAGGCGGGCCCTGTCATCCGCGGAGCGCGAAGCCGTGGAAAAGGCCGCGACGTATTTTCGCAACAACATCGACCGGATGGATTATGCCGGTTGTCTGGCGGCGGCGTTGCCCATTGGCAGCGGGGTCACGGAGGCGGCGTGCAAACTGCTGGTGAAAAAGCGGCTGTGCGGCCCGGGGATGACATGGGGATTTACCATGGCCGGACACATCCTCAAACTGCGGGCGCTGGCCCACAGCGCGGGAGAGCGCTGGGCAGGGCTGTGGCGCGGAATTGTAACTCAAAAATCAACGTGATGTTGCAAAATCAGCATGATTTTACATGAATTCACGGTCGCACCCTTTCTCGGCCATTGAAAGCTGCGATCCCCGCATACAGTCAGCCCGTGATGTCGAGAGCGGAGGCAATACCTTGGAGGCGGATTGAGTTCCCATCTACCCTCGCCACGCATGTCCCATTGGGATGGATGTGCTGGTTGCAGGCTTTGAGCCATGCTTCTGCACTATCAAGGTCGCCCGGATGAATATATTCGTTGTATTCATCGTGATCAATGTCGTCTTTGTATTCATCGGGATCAGTGCCGTAGAGACGCCATTCCTCTCTAAGGCAGAATGGCGGATCATCGAGTAGTTCTTTTCCAGTAGCAACGTTCCACACCTTGATTTTTCGATTCTTGTCAGAGCCACTTGCTAGGCGGCTGCCACATGGGCTGAAGGCGACGCTCGTCACTTCTCTCTTGTTTTGCAGCATGGCTAGTTCTTTGCCTGTAGCGGTGTCCCACAACCGAATTGTGTTATCCATCGAACCGCTGGCTAGGCATTTACCGTCTGGGGCAAAGGCCACGCTCATCACTTCCCGTTTGTGCCCATGGAAGCGGGCGATTAACTTGCCTGTTACAGTGTCCCAATGCTTGATAGTAGCGTCGTCAGAGCCGCTGACGAGAAGTCTCCCATCAGGGCTGAATGCCACGCACCGAATAAACGTGTTTTGCTCATGCCCAAGGAAGCTGGTGATCGCTGTTGCGGCGTCCCAGACCTTGATTGTCATGTCGCTGGAGCAGCTTGCAATTCGGCTACCGTCGGCGCTGAAGGCTACGCCGCGCACATTGCCCATGTGCCCGAGGAGGCTTGCGAGTTGCTTGCCTGAAAGGATGTCCCAGAACTTGACTGTCATGTCATAATCGCCGCTCACGAGGCAGCTGCAGTCAGGACTAAATGCGATACTCCAAGTGCCCGCGGATCCCATGAAGCAGGCAATTTCCTTCCAACCTGGAGCGTCCCAGATTTTGATGGTTCCATTGTTTGAGCCGCTGGCGAGGCAGCTGCCGTCGAGGCTGAAAGCGAGGCTGTATACTAAGTTCGAATGTTGCAAGCAGGCGAGTTCACTGCCAGCTAGCGCATCCCAAAGCTTGATAGTTGCGTCCCAAGAGCCGCTGGCGAGAAGGGTGCCGTCGGGGCTGAAGGCGACACATGTCACATCGTGACCGTGGCCGACTAGGCTTGCGAGTTCCATGCCAGAAGCAACATCCCATAGCTTAACGGTGGCGTCCCAAGAGCCGCTTGCGAGGCGGCTACCGTCTGGACTGAAAGCTACACTGGTCACTACTTTTGTGTTACCTCGGAAACTAGCATATTCCGTTCCTGTGACGATGTCCCAAAGTTTGATAGTTGCGTCCTTAGAGCCGCTGGCGAGACGCGTGCCATCGGAGCTGAAGGCGATGCTCGAGACACCGTCAGTGTGACCTTTTAGAGATGCGATCTCCTTACCTGATGAAACGTCCCAGAGGCTGATCGTGTTGTCATTGGAGCCGCTGGCGAAGTATCTGAAATCTGGGCTGAAAGCGACGCAGGTTGCTTCCCCCTTCATAGTGCCAGACCAGAGTGGGAGGAGAGTTGGGCATACCTCACTAATGAACTGGGTCGCTTGCGCATACTCTTCGGCCCTGCCCTCCTCAGCGTATGAGTCCTTCATGACTTTACTCAGAAGTGGTGGAAAGGATTCTTTGAACGTGCCACCCTCGCTGACGGGTCGGTTGTATCCGGCGAAGCCAATCGCACGACCGGCGAAGATCAGAGCACGCGACTGCTCGCCTCTGCTAAGCGCAGCCCTCCCGCGCTCAAGCCAAGCACGGCCTTCCTCGACCTGCGAACGCTCAAGTTGGCAAATGGTCTCCGCGAGCGCAGCTTCGGCCTCCTCATTGGCGCGCTGGGCTTTTTCCTTGAGTTGGCGTTCGCGTTCGGCGATTTCTCGCTGTCTGGTGGCTTCGGATTCCGCCAAGGTCACATGATATGCGATGGACTCCCGGATAAACTCTCTTTCCTCCTGCTTCAGCGCGGCCTCATGCTTCTCCAGCAGTTGCTTGCCTTCTTCCAATTCGAAGCCGGGTTGGAGGTAGCAGTCGGGGGTGCGGTTTTGTTCTTGCCACTGGCGGAGGCTGGACTCTAGGCGGCGGCGTTGGGACATGAGGTCGCGGACGAGTGCGGTTTGCAGCCATTGGCTGAGGCGGGGCCAGCGGGTGAGGAGGGCTTCGTGGGAGAGGCGGACGATGGCGCGGGATTGGGCGTCGGTGTCGGCGATGAGGAGTCGCTCGTGGATGAAGGTGTCCACGAGGGCTTGGGCGGCGGGGGCGCTCTGGATGAGGTCCTGGTAGGTGAAGGCGCGGCGGTTGGGCACGTCGGTGTCGCCTTCGCCTTTGCCGAAGGTGACGAGGCAGCGGAAGACGGCGCGGAAGGTGTCTTCGGTCCAGGGCGGTGGTGGGTCGGTGGGCGGGCGGTGCTGGCCGGTGAAGATGTCTTCGGCGTGCTTGCCGAGGGCTCCGCCGACGCCTCGGCTGGTTTTGACGCCGGTCTTGGGGTCCAAATCGGCTCCGCAGATCTCCTCGTAGTCGGCGAAGGTGAGGCGGCCATCGGCGCGGGGGAGCTGGGCTTGGTAGAGGCGATTGAGGACGTGCTCGAGGAGCGGGAGGGCCTCGGGGTCGGCGAGGGCTTCGTCGCGCAGGGTGTCGGCGAGGGTGTGCTCGGCGGTGGTGGGGTGGGGCTCGAACTGGAGGGCGGCGAGTCTGGCGGGGCGGCGGATGATTTGGCTGATCTCGTCGGGCGTGGGCGGGAGGAGGTCGAAGCGGGCTCCGTCGCGGGCGAGGGCGACGAGGGTGGGCTGCTCCTGGTAGCGGGGGTAGAAGTCGCTGCGCAGGGTGCCGATGACGAAGACGCGTCCGCTGCGGGCGAGGACGTGGATGGTTTCGAGGAAGGCGCGGAGTTGCTCGGGGGCGTAGTTGAGGGTGAAGAGTTCCTCCATCTGATCAAGCAGGAGGACGAGGCGGGCTTTGGGTTCTTGGAGGTTCTGGAGGGATTGCTGCTTGAGCGCGGCGTCGGCTTGGCGGCCTTCCTGGGTGAGGCTGGCGATCTGGGCTTCGAGGGTGCGGCGCTGCTGGGTCTGGTGGGCTTTGGCGACGGCGTTGAGCTGGTCTTTGACGCGGATGGCGACGGTCTGAGGATGGGCGCGGAGTTCGGCGGCGAGGGATTTTTGAGGATCGGAGGATTCGGGGTCGGCTAGCTCGGGGAGGGCTGGGGGTTGGTAATTGGCGACAAAAAAATTGGAGACAGAAAAATCAGGACTTATTTTTTTGTCTCCAATCTTTTTGTCAGCTCTCAGAAGGGCGGCGACGAGGGCTTGGAAGAGGTCGGCGCTGTCGTCGCTGGGGCGGACGATGGCGCAGCGCCAGAGGCCGATGCCTTCGATGACGCCGGGGCGGGTGAGCAAGGGCAGCACGCCAGCTCGAGCGAGGGAACTCTTGCCGCTGCCGCTGGCTCCGAGGATGAGGGCGAAGTGGCAGGGCTCGGGCTTACTAAGGGTGCTCTGCAAGAGGCGTACGACTTCGCCGACGGCGCGGCTGCGGCCGAAGAAGATGGGTGCGTGCTCGAACTCGAAGACATCGAGATCGCGGAAGGGACTGCCTTGCCACTGCGGCTTGGGTTTGGAGGTGCGCTGGCCGATGTGCTTCTGGATGAGCTTGCGCAGCTTTTTGTCCATCATGTCCTCGAACTCGTCGAGGTATTGGTAGGAGCCGAGGGGACCTCGTAGCGATTCACGGCGGCGGTGAAGATGCCGGTGCTGGTGTCGTGGGTAATGGTGGCTAGGAAGTCCTGGAGGGCGCGGCGCTGGCGGATGAGTTCGTCTTCTTCCTTGCGCGAGAGTGGTGGCGACGTTGCGGGAGGCGGCGGGGCTTTGTTCACCCAGACGAGGAGGTCAGGCAGTTTCTCGGGATGCTGCTGCTTGCCGTGCAGGGCCTGCAGCAACTCGTATTGGGTGCCGGAACTGGCGGTTTCTTTGCCGTCGGGCGGGAGCTTGTATTGATCGCCGAGTCGGGAGCCGAGCTTTGACCAGAGGAGGCAGATGACGATGTGGAAGTCGGCGGTGGAGGGGATCTGCGACTGGTAGTCCTGGCCGAAGTCCACGGGTTCCCATTCCCAGAAGTAAGGATCGAGCGTGACGTGCTCGGCGAACTCGCTCTGGAGTCGATCAATGACCCGACGCGTCGCCTCGCGCTCGCGACCGACGTCGCCAAGGCTGATGATGAAGATGCGGAGGGTTTTCACAAGGATTCTATTTTGATGGAAGAACCGGGGGATGCAACTGAGGAACCTCGGGGCATGGCGAAGTTTCGGCGGGGAGCGGGCATGATTCCCGGCAGGAGATGGGAGGTTTTTTGCGGTTTGGCCGGAGATTGTGATAGGGTCGGGCTGGCTGGCCTGTTGCTGGCAGTTGTGAACCTCTGGAATTTGCCTTGAACCATGTCTGAGAACCCGTCCCCTGAAATTGGGAATCTGTTTATCCCGCCGGTTGCCGACCGGGTGTTGCTGGCCGGGCCGAGGTCGCGGACGGCTGAGGCGAGGACGCTGCTGGAGATTGTGTGGGACTTTCTGAGGGGGCTGCGGGCGCTGCATTTTGTCGGGCCGTGTGTGACGGTGTTTGGATCGGCCCGGACGAAGGAGACGGACCTGCACTACCAGCTGGCGCGGCAGATGGGGGCGGCGATCGCGGAGCTGGGCTTCACGGTGATGACGGGCGGGGGGCCGGGGATCATGGAGGCGGCGAACCGGGGGGCGAAGGATGTTGGCGGGCGCTCGGTGGCGTGCAACATCCAGCTGCCGGTGGAGCAGTCGGAGAATCCGTATCTGGACCGCTTTGTCACGCTGCGGTACTTTTTTGTGCGCAAGACGCTGCTGCTGAAATACAGCTACGCCTTTGTGGTGATGCCGGGGGGCTTTGGCACGCTGGACGAGCTGTTTGAGGCGCTGACGCTGATCCAGACAGGAAAGCTGCGGGACTTTCCAGTGATCCTGATGGGGGCGGACTACTGGCGTGAGCAGGTGGAAATGATGCAGAAGATGCCGGCGGCGGGCATGATCTCGCCGGAGGATTTGGGGCTCTTCCACGTGACGGACTCGGTGGAGGAGGCGGTGAGGTTTCTCATGGAAAAGGCGATCAAGCCCTTCGGGCTGCGGCCCTCAGTGCGCCGGCCGAAATCGTGGCTGGGGGAGCACGGGCTGGAGAGGCGGCGGTGAAGGGGGGAGACGTGGGGCCTTCATTGACGAAGTCGTCACGCGTTTGGGTGACGCAACCGCGTTGCGCCAGCCAATGCGCGGGGGGCCGCCTGGGGTAGCCCTCGCGGGCCTCAGGCACCCTAGGGCAGTGGGGCGCAATGCCGGCGGCGTGGAAGGCGGGCGGTGGGAAAATCCGCACTTGGATTTCGCGCACGAGGAGGCTGGGTGCGAAAATCTGGAGGCACCGCCTGACCGTAATTTTTAGAATGGTGGGGAGGCTGGGCTAATCTTCCAACCCTCTAACCCTCTAACCTTCTCTCCCTGCGGCTGCCAGCCGGGCGATGGTGCGGGGGTAGAGGTCGCGCTCGGCGGCGTTGATGCGGAGGCGGACGTCGTCGGGGGTGTCGCCGGGGAGGATGGGGACGGTCGCCTGGGCGATGGGGGGGCCGGTGTCGAGGCCGGCGTCGACGTAGTGGACGGTGCAGCCGGTTTCGGTGGCACCGGCGGCGAGGGCCTGCTCCCAGGCTTTGAGGCCGGGGAAGGCGGGGAGGAGGGACGGATGGACGTTGATGATTTTCCCGGCGAAGGTGGAAAGGACGGGCTCCTTGAGCCGTCGGAGGAATCCGGCGAGGACGACGAGGTCGACGCCGGCGGCGCGGAGGCGGTCGGTGATTTCCTTCTGAGCCGGGGCGGCGAGGCGGGCGGGGTCGGGGCCGGGATCGACGTGGACGGCGGTGATGCCGTGCTCGCGGGCGCGGGTGAGAATGCGGGCGTCGCGGTTGTCTGAGAGGACGAGGGCGACCTCGGCATCGAGTGTGCCGGAGGCGATGGCGTCGAGGATGGCGTCGAAGTTTGACCCGTGTCCGGAGCCAAGGACGGCGAGGCGGAAGCGGCGCGGGGTGGAGGCGGGACCGGACTGGAGGCGCTGGAGGGTGGCGGTGGTGGAGCGGCCGGGCACGAGGGGGAGGATGTGGATGTCCGAGCCGGCGGCCTGGAGGGCGGCGCGTTCCTCGGGGTTGAGCGTCTCAACGGTGTAGTCGCCCCCCTTGGCGTAAACCTGGGGCTGGATGGTCTGAATGAGGCTGGTGCAGCGTTCGTCATCGTAGACGACGACGGCATCGACGGCACGGAGGCCGAGGAGGACTTCGGCGCGGTCCTCCTGGCCGTTGACGGGCCGGGTGGGCCCCTTGAGGGCGCGGACCGAGGCGTCGGAGTTCATGGCGATGACCATGGCGTCGCCGAGGGCGCGGGCCTCATTGAGGTAGCGGACGTGGCCGGCGTGGAGAATGTCGAAGACGCCGTTGGTAAAGACGAGGCGCTTTCCCTGCGCGGCGAGGGAGTCCCGGAGGGCGGCCACCTGGGCCGGGGAGGAGAGATGGGTGGCGGTCACGGCGGGAGGAAACTAGAGGCGGGGGAGAAGCCAGAGGGTGACAGCCTTGACCATGAGGGGCATGACGTCGCCGGCGAAGACGTGGTTCGCGCCCTCCAGCGGGATGAAGTCCTTGGGCTCATTGGCGGTGGAAAAAACCTCGAGTCCGTCGCCGATGGGGATGAGATCGTCATCCGAGCCGTAGACAAAGAGGACGGGTGCGCTGACGCGGGAGACGAAGGGCAGGACGGAGTCGATGCCGCTGAGGTCATTGACGAAGGTGCGGGAGAGGGGGAACTGGGGCTCGTCCCACATGACACCGGCGTCCGGGGTGACGGTGCCGAACTCGGTCTCGACGAATTTTTTCGGCCGGACCATGCCGGCGAGGGAGACGAGGTTCCGGATGCGGGAGTCCGACGAGGCGCGGAGGACGCCGACGGCACCGCCCATGCTGTGGCCGGCGTAGCTGGTGGAAAATCCGGCACGCTCCACGGCATCGAGCACGGCGCCGAGGTCGTCGACTTCCTTGCTCAAAGTGGCCTCCTCAAACGTGCCTTCGCTTCCGCCATTTCCAGCGAAGGAGAAGCGCAGGGCGGGGATGCCGGCGGCGGCGAGCCCCTCCGCCAGGGCGGCGAGGAAGGGGCGGTCGAGATTGGCCGTGAGGCCGTGGCCGATGAGGACGACGTGTTTCGAGCCGCCGGCTCCGGGGTGAAACCGGTAGTCGATCTTCTCACCGTGGCGGTTGCGTATTTCTCCGAACATGGCTGCTGTGGGGGAGGTGTGCGTCGGGCGCGGGGGGTCAGATGCCCTTGCCCGCCGGACCGCGGCGGACGAGGCGCAGGCTGTCGAGCCTGACGACGGGTTTTGAAAGGACTTCGCGCAGGGTGGTGATCTCGTCCTCCATGAGCTGGATCTCCATGTCGCTGGCGGGGCCGCCGCGCTTTTTCAGGAGCTTCATGCGGTCGAGTTCGGGCACGAGGAGGGCCTCCATCTCGGCGAGGGCGGTGGTGCTCATCTCTGCGGCACGGGCGGTGGCGCGCTCGGTGAGGGACTCCAGCATGCGGGGCAGGATCTGCTTGAGCGCAGGTCCGTTGGTGCGGATCCACTCGCGGCGACCGTTGCGCACGTTGCGGTTGACCAGTTCCATGGGGTACTCGTTGCCGACATCTTCGAGTTCGTGGTTCACGATGAGGCGGACACCGGCGGGACTGAAAAAGCGCATGGTGTAGAGGCGCTTGGGGCAGTTCTCCAGCTCGACGCGGAAGAGCGCCTCCAGGAGGAGGAGCTGGGCGCGCAGGTCCTCCCAGACGGCGTAGCAGCTGTTGCCGGGGACGTTCGTGATGAGGAAATCGATAGCATTCATCACGAGGGGGTGATCCCAGGTGCAGAAAAGGGCCTCACTGCGTGCCATGGCCTTCTGGCGTTCAAAGGTCATGAGCTGGCCGGTGGGCGGGACCTCCGGCAGGGCCCCGGCGATGCGGTCCTTCTCCTTCGGCTTCACGTTGTAGGTGCGCTCATTGACGTCCTCGGCATCGAAGCCGAAGTGCTCGAAGAGGCGGAGCATGAGGAAGTCGAGCGAGAGGTCACTGTCCAGCCGGCGCACGCTCTCCAGGATGCGGTGGGCGGGCATGACGCGGTAGGAGGCCAGCTCGGTGAGGCGGTCGCGGCCGGCTTCGAGTTTGGCCAGCAGCTCGTCGCGCTCCGCCCGGACGGGCTCGACGAGGGCGGTGATTTTCTCCAGTGCCTCGGCATGAGGCAGCAGGGTGAGGGCGCAGACCTCCTCCACACGGGCGCGATGGCAGGAGGTGACGACGGCGCATGGCTCCTCGTAGAGGTCGAGTCCGTCGGAGAGCCACTTGTAGACGATCTCGGCCGGGGTTTCCTTCACCAGCGGGATGTGGACGCGGACCTTGGCCATATGGCCAAAGCGGTCGAGCTGGCTGATGCGCTTCTGAAGCTTGATGGCGTGGGGCGGCTGGTCAAAGAGGAAGAGGTGGTGGGCGAAGGGGAGGGAGCGGCCCTCCACGCCCAGCTCGGAGCAGGCGATGAGCTGGACGGCGGTCTCGCTTTCCTTTTCTGTGAAACGGGCAATGACCTGGTCCTTGGCCGCGAGGTCCATGCCCTCGTGATGAGTGGCGGCGCGGCTGCCGACGGCGGCGGCGATGGCCTCGGCCCGCTCCCGGGTGGCGCAAATGAGGACGACCTTGTCCTTCGGGTTCTCGTCCAGGTATTTGATGGTCCAGGCAAGCCGGGGATCCGCCTCCGGGTAGGTGAAATCAGGATTCGGCGTGCCGTCGGCAAGGAATTCGTGGCGCAGGGCCTCGCGGGTGGCCTCGTCGGCCTCCAGGATTTCGGGCAGCGGATCGCGTTCGGGCAGGCCCTCGATGCCAGCGCGGGTGTTGCGCAGCAGGCGGCGTCCGGCACCGACGGCCTCCAGCAGGGCGGCGAGGGCTTTTTCCCTCGGGTCCGGGCCGTCGCCGGAGAGGGCGTCGGTGTCCACCTCGGCCCCGATGAGGATTTCGAGCGCCTTTTTGTCCTCCTCGGACCACGCATCGGTGGTGGTGAGTTTCTCGGCCAGGGCGACGGGGTCGATGCCCTTTTCCGTGGCGATTTTCAGGCCCTTTTTCGCCTTGGGGTCGAGCAGCTTCTGCAGCTGGTCGTGGATGGCGGGCTCGACGGCCGGGGGCTCGTCGGTGAGGAGGATGACGGCCGGGGTTTCCGTGCAGAGTTTTTTCAGTTCCTTGGCCTTGCACTGGTCGGCGTAGTCGATGACGATGAGGTCCCAGCCGAGTTTTGCCCCCTTGCCGAGGGAATCGTGGGAGCAAAGGACGAGCGGGGCCCCGGGGAAGGGGACCTTGCCCTCCTCTGCGATGGCGAAATCCAGATTCATGCGCCGGCCCAGCTCATAGTGCCAGCGGGAGAGGCCCTCCGCAGGCACGGAGACGAGGACGCGGTCCACCCGGCTGGTGACGAGGAGGCGGTGAATAACGAGGCCGGCTTCGATGGTCTTCCCGATGCCGCTCTCGTCTGCGAGGACGACGCGGGGAACGCCCTTGCGGCGCATCTGGAGGGCGGCGAAAAGCTGGTGCGGGATGAGGTCGATGCGGGTGCCGACGAACCCGCGCTGGTGGCCGCGCAGGGTTTCGAAGCGGTGGTGCAGCGCCTTGGAGCGGAGGTTAAAGAGGCCCTTGTCATCCAGCTGGGCGTTCATGAGCCGGTCCATCGGCTTGGTAAAGTTGAGCGAGTCGGCCAGGGCACTCTCCGGCAGGTCGCGTCCGCCGCCTCGATAGGTGAGCAGGCCGCCGGACTCGATGACAGCCTCCGCGACGCAGCGACTCCCGTCGTGGCCGTGGATCTCGTCGCCGACGGAGAACTTCACTCGTGTGAGCGGAGCAGCGCTCGTTGTGTATTGGCGCGTTTCGCCGCTGGCGGGGAACAGGACACTTACCCTGCCGCGCTCAGCTTTGATAACCAGACCAAGACCAAGCTCGGGCTCATTTTGGCTGAGCCAGCGCTGACCAGGAACAAACATTTCATTCACCATGTGGGACGCCGCCTATAAATCGCGATCCGGGACGAATCAAGCGCGCATCCACCAGATGACCGGAAAAAAGTGTGAACCAAGCCGCGTGGCAGGTGAGCTGCGGCGTGGTTTGCCTTCGTCCTTGCCCCGGCGGCCAGGTGCGGCCAGACTGCGGGCCTTCCGCCTCCGCATGGCGGATTCCCCCCATTTTTTGAGCATGAGTGAAACCCGAACCTTTGATTTTGTCGTTGTCGGCAGCGGCATCGCCGGCTTGACCTTTGCGCTGAAGGCCGCACGGCACGGTCGCGTGGCGGTCCTGACGAAGCGGGAGGCCATTGATTCCAACACCGCCTGGGCGCAGGGCGGCATCTGCTGCGTGCTGGGGGAGGATGACTCCTTTGACCTGCACACGGCGGACACGCTGAATGCCGGAGCCGGGCTGTGCCATGAGGACGTGGTGCGCACCATTGTGAGCGAGGCGCCGGCGAGGATCCAGGAACTGCTGGAGCTGGACGTGCAGTTCAACCGGAGCAACGGCCATTTCGACATGGCGATGGAGGGCGGGCACTCCCGGCGGCGGGTGCTGCACCAGGGCGACACGACCGGCCGGGAAATCGCCAGCAAACTCCTGGCCGCCGCGCGTGTCGTGCCGGAGATCACGTTTTTCGAGCAGCACTACGCCATCGACCTCATCACCACCGGGAAGCTGGGCTGTGCCACGGATGACCGGTGCATCGGGCTCTACGCGCTGGATGAGAAAAACGGAGAGGTGCTGACCTTCCGCTCCGACCAGGTCGTCCTGGCCACCGGAGGCTGCGGGAAGGTGTACCTCTACACGACGAACCCGGACGTGGCCACGGGCGACGGGGTGGCCATGGCATGGCGGGCCGGGGTGACCATCGCGAACATGGAGTTCATCCAGTTTCACCCGACCTGCCTGCACCACCCAAAGATGCGCAGCTTCCTCGTCAGCGAGGCGGTGCGCGGCGAGGGCGGCGTGCTCATCGGGGCGGACGGGAAGCCGTTCATGAAAAAATACGACCCGCGCGAATCCCTGGCCCCCCGGGACATTGTGGCGCGGGCCATC
The DNA here is from genome assembly GCA_031411255.1 of bacterium. GTDB lineage: Bacteria > Verrucomicrobiota > Verrucomicrobiia > Verrucomicrobiales > V1-33 > JANOAS01. Next base: position 21,457 of record JANOAS010000057.1, on the reverse strand, counting down.
GACCAGGAAATCAAGCGCACTGGTTCGAAATGCGTCTACCTGGACATCCGCCACCAGTCACGCGAGTACCTGACGGAGCGCTTCCCTCATATTTTCGAGACGCTGCTGGCAGTGGGCATCGACATGTCCCGCGACCTCATCCCCGTCGTGCCCGCAGCGCACTACCAGTGCGGTGGGGTGCAGACGGACGTGAACGGCGCGACCAGCCTGCGCGGCCTGTGGGCCATCGGCGAGGTGGCCTGCACCGGCCTGCACGGGGCGAACCGCCTGGCGAGCAATTCCCTCCTGGAGGGCCTCGTCACCGCGCACCGGGCGGTGCTGGACGTGATGCGGCAAAAATCCAGCCGTCCGCCGGATCGCACCCTCGTCCTGCCGGACTGGCGCAGTGGAAATGTGACGGACGTGGACGAGCTGGTCGTCGTCTACCACAACTGGGATGAAATCCGGCGGCTGATGTGGGACTACGTGTCCATCGTCCGCACGGGCAAGCGCCTCCAGCGCGCCGCCACCCGGCTGCGGAACCTGCAAAAGGAGGTGCAGGAGTTTTACTGGAACTTCCGCGTGACCACGGACCTGCTGGAACTGCGCAACCTCGTGCAGACCGCAGCCCTCATCGTCGACAGCGCCTTGCTCCGCCACGAATCCCGCGGTCTGCACTACACGCTCGACCATCCGGAAACGGATGATCTGCACCAGAAAAAGGACACCGTGCTTTGGCGGTCGTGATCGGTGGGGCGCGGTGGTGACGAGGCGCAAGGATGGAGGAGGAAGGACAGGGGAAGGAGATGAGAAGGCAGGGGAGAGGAGGGGGATTGACGATTGATGAGCAAGGATTTTTGATTTTTGAAGTGGCCTGTGGGGGCGAGCTTCGGTGGAGGGGTGTCGTTTTTCGAGGGTGTGGAGGATGCGCTGTTGGGCGGCTGGGGGCACGTGGCTTGCGTGGCGTTCGCGTCCTGATGCCCGTGGCATGGTGCGTGGCGGCGCTTGGAGGGGACCAAGCGGCCCTACCTTTTGCCGCGTTCGTCACGTGGTCTGCCGCGACCGTCACGGGAAAGGTAGGGCAAGGCTGGTCCTCCAGCCGCCCCCAGGGCACCCAGCGTGTGCACCCAGCGAGGCCCTCAGTGCAGCGCGCCCCGAGATGACGCCTGCGCGCCAGGCCCGGCATCCGGGCACAAAAAAAGCGCCCTCGTTTCCGGGGGCGCTTCTGAAAATCTGGTTGCCGGTCCGGCTTAGGCCTGGGGCTTGGGGCCGTCGTTCATGGTGAAGCGGAATTTGATCCGGCCCTTCTTGGCGGCGGAGCGGGCCTTGCGGCGGGTGCGCTCGATGGGGGTTTCGAAGGCGCGCAGACGGCGCACCTCCTCCATGATACCTTCGGCTTCGAGCTTGCTCTTCAGGCGCTTGAGCGCGCGATCAATTGATTCGCCTTTGCGGACTTGGACTTCTGGCATGAGTTCTGGTTTGGGTGGTGTGGATGAAAAAGTTGACGGGGGAAAGGCGGGGACCCTACCAGGCTGGGCAACGGTGTCAATGGAGAAAATCAAGGTATTGTCGGCGAATCCGGGGAACCGTGGCGATCCGGGAGGAACGGTTCGGGCGGGCCGATGGGGCGCTCGGGGCAACGGAGGGGAGGGGGGCGCTGGCGTCCGGGCGGTCTGGTTGACGAATGCCTGCGGTGGAGGCGGGAATCATGCGTGGACAGGCCGCCGTCCAGCGGCTTAAATTGCCCTCCTCTTCCCGTCCCGCATGCCCGACTCCCAGCCCAACTCTCCAGAATTTCCCCAGACCCGCTGGAGTCTGGTGCTGGGCGTGCAAAATGATGATCCGGCGGCGCTGGCGGCGCTGTGCGGGGCTTACTGGTATCCACTCTACTGTTATGCGCGGCGGCTGGCTCCGTCACCGGCGGACGCGGAGGACCTGACGCAGGGTTTTTTCGCATCCCTGCTGAACCGGGAGGGGCTCAAGGCGGCGAGCGCCGGGAACGGGCGGCTGCGGAGTTTCCTGATGTGCGGGCTGAAGAACCACGCAGCGGAGCAGTACAGGCGGGGCTCCGCACAAAAGCGGGGCGGGGCGGCGCCGGTGGTGGCGTTCGATGCGCTGGAGGCGGAGCAGCGGTGGGCCCTGGAGCCGCGGCACGAGCTGTCGCCGGAACGGGAGTTTGACCGCGCGTGGGCCCGGCAGCTGCTGTCATCGGTCTTTGACCGCCTGCGGGAGGCCTACCAGGGCGCGGGAAAAGGGGCGACCTTCGACGCGCTGAAGGATCACCTGAGCACCGGCGACAGGGGAGACTACGCCGCCGCCGGTCAGACGCTGGGGCTCAGCGCGGCGGGGGTGAGGTTCGCCGCCTTCAAGCTGCGCGAGCGCTACCGGGCGATGCTGCGGGAAGTCATTCAGGAGACCGTGACGAGCGAGGCTGAAGCGGAGGAGGAGCTGGCTCATCTGCGGGAAATTTTCAGCGTATGAAGAGCTGCCCGCGCTGCTCAACTCCGGTGGGGGACGACGGCGTCTGTGCGGCCTGCCTGCTGCCCTCTCTGGCAGGCGGTGAGGATCGACCAAAGGCGGAGCGCATTTTTCAGGCGGCGCTGGCGCTCGGTGAAGCGGAGCGCGTGGCATTCATCGAGAACGCGGCAAACGGCGACGGCGCCGCGCTGGAGGAGGCCATGCTGCTGCTGGAGGGCTACGCGGAGGCGGGCGGGGATGCGGCGGAGGGAACGCTGGGAGGCGCAGCCCGCAGCCAGTGGGCCACGGTGCGAAAGGAGGAGCCGGGAACGGTGATCGATCATTTCCGCCTCGTCAGGGTCATCGGTGAGGGCGGCATGGGCAGCGTGTGGGAGGCGGAGCAGAGCGTGCCCTTCAAGCGCCGCGTGGCATTGAAAATCATCAAGCTCGGCATGGACACAGAGGAGGTGGTCCGCCGTTTCGAGCGGGAGCGGCGCACCCTGGCGCTGATGACGCACCCGCACATCGCCCAGGTGTTTGAGGCCGGCGCCACTCCGGCGGGGCGCCCGTATTTCGCCATGGAGCTGGTGGAGGGCACAGCCATCACCACGCACTGCGCGCGGGAAAAACTGCCCGTGGTCCAGCGACTCGGGCTGTTTCTGGAGGTTTGCGCGGCGGTGGAGCACGCCCACCAGAAGGGCATCATCCACCGCGACCTGAAGCCGTCCAACATCCTCGTGGCGGCGGACGGGGTGAAGGTGATCGACTTTGGCGTGGCCAAGGCAACGCAGGAGGGCGCCGGCGACGGCCTGGTCACGCGGCAGCAGCAGGTGCTGGGCACCCCCGCCTACATGAGCCCGGAGCAGGCCGACTCCAACGGGGCCGACGTGGACACCCGCACCGATGTCTATTCCCTCGGCGCCGTGCTCTACGAATTGCTCAGCGGCGAGCTGCCCTTCGACCCGAAACGCCTGGCCAGCACGCACCTGCAGGAGGTGCAGCGCATTCTGCGGGAGGAGACCCCGCTGCGGCCCAGCACGCGGGTGGAGCAGCTGAACCGGCCGAACAGGTCCCATTCGTCCGATCAGACCCCTCCCACCAGAGGTGAAATCTCCGGCGACCTCGACTGGATCGTCATGAAGGCCCTGAGCAAGGAACGGGAGCGCCGTTATGCCAGCGCGGCCGCCTTTGCTGCGGATGTGCGCCGTTTCCTGAACTGCGAAGCCGTCAGCGCCGTGCCGCCCACCCTGGCCTACCGGTTCGGGAAATTCGTGAGGCGCAACAAGGCCGCCGTGGCCGCCATGGCCGGGATCATTCTGGCGCTGACGGCGGGGCTCATCGTCAGCCTCCGCCAGGTGCAGCGCACGAACGAAGCCCTCGCCGAGGCCGAGACCGCCCGCGCTGGGGCCACCAACACCTTGGCGGACATGTACACCCGCTCCGGGATCACGGCGGGGGAGGGGGGCAACCCGACCCTCGCGGCCCTGTGGTTTGCCAATGCGGCCATCCTGGGCACGCAGGATCCAGTGCGCGAGGGATCCAACCGTCTCCGCGCGGAGGCCTGGCGGGCGGAGGCCTCCACGGCGATGCATGCCTTTGACACCGGGGCCTCCTTCATCCGCTGTCTGGCATGGAATCCAGCGCTACCGGTGGTGATGGTGAACAGCCCGGAGAGCGACGGCTCCATCCTGATCTGGGACCTGCAGGACGAGACGCGCTGGCCGCATGACCGTAATATCCAGTACGCGGCCTGGTCTCCCTCCGGAAAATGGCTGGCCGCCATTCGGAAAACGGGGGAACTCGTCGTCATGGAATATCCCGGGGGCAGGGAAGCCGCGCGGTTCCCCGGCAGGCCCACCCCGGGGCAGGGGGGCGCGGCGGACGTTCCGGTGGCCTGGAGCCCGGACAGCCCGTGGATCGCCGCCGGCGACGCACTCTGGGAGTGGCAGACGGGTGAAACCCGCCCCCTCCCTGCCCGCGGAGAGCGCTTCCAATTTGACAGGGAGGGACGCCGGCTCCTCGTCCAAATGGCCTCCTCCACGGGCATTTGCGAAACGGCAGCGCCGGGCACCTTCCTGCATCCGCCGGTGGATTCCCTGCCTGACGACAGGGCCGCCTTCGCGGGAAATGGTGAGCACTACGTCGTGGGAAGCCCTGACCAGACAGTGCGCGTTCATGATTGCCAGAGTGGTGCCCTGCTACAGAGCTTCCCTCGCGCGCCTCCATCCACCACCCGCCCGCCCCGGTCCCCGCTCTTGGGAGTCAGCCCCGATGGACGGTTCGCGATCCAGCAGAACCAGCCCTTGCTGGACTTGCAGACGGGACAACGTCTGGATTTTCCCCGACACGACGATGACTGGCGCGGTTTCGCCTTCAGCCCGGACGGCACCAGGCTTGTCAGCGGCGGCACCGATGAAAGCCTGAAGCTCTGGTCCTTCCCGGATGGCAAATTTCTGGGGCTGGTCGGAAACCATAGTGACGATGTGTCCCATGCCGCCTTCTCGGTTGATGGAAACTTCGTTGTTTCAGCAGAACGCGGCCTCATCAGGGTCTGGGATATCCGGCCCGCATGGTCCCGCCGCACCATCATGATGGGGGACAACTCCCAGGCCAGAATTTCCCGGGACGGACGGCTGTTGACCGCCGCCGGATTCACCCAGTCGGCCATTGCGCTGCGGAGCACCCGTGCTTTTCACCTGCCCTCCGGAGAAGCCGCCGGCCCTGAGATCACTCCCGGCGGCAGGATCATGGATGCGGCATGGGCGCCGGATGCCTCGTGGCTGGCGCTTGCTGTTTCCACTTGGGCCGGAGGCGCAACCGCAGAGTTCCCGGCGTCAGATGACCGGGGAAGTGTGCAGTTTTGGAATCCCATGACCGGGGAAAGGCTCAGCGAGCCTGTCCTCCTGCCCTCAGAGCCGCGCGGGCTGGCGCTGGATCCTTCCGGGGAATGGCTGGGCGCCACCTGCTCGCGGGACGGCTTGGAAGTGAACATCGCCACGCGCCAGATCCGCCCCCTTTTCCATCAGCCGCCAGCCCCCCACCCCGGTGACTATCTTTCCAATGGCAGTTGCGCCTACAGCGCGGATGGCCGCATCTTTGCCGCATGGGGCGCCGGCGAGTTCGTCCACTTGTGGGACCGCGCGGCGGGCCGCGACTTCATGCCTCCTTTTCTGCAGGGCTGCAAGGTCTTCGACCTCGCCATGCACGGAGACACGGCCGCCCTGGCCATCCGTGGAAAGGCCATGCGGATTGAGTTCCGCCATCTGCGCACCGGCGAGCGCCCCGTCCCGGACATCCCGTATGCCAACTGGCCCCTCTGCACCCAGTTCAGCGAGGACGGCGCCCTCCTCCTCAGCGGAGGCCGGGGGAACAGTGCGCAAATCTGGGACTGGCGCTCCGGCAGCCTCGCCTGCCCGGTCATGGCGCACGATGACGCCATCATGGCCGCCATCTTCCTCCCGGGCACCCCATGGCTCATCACCGGGGGAAATGACCGCAAAATCAGATTCTGGGACCGCCGCACCGGCACCATGATCCGCCCGCCTCTCCAGTGCCATGGATACGTCCTCGGACTCCAGTTGACGCCGGATGCCCGCACCCTCGTCGCCACCGGCCATTTCGGCGGCAGGATCGAATTGTTCGACCTCCGCGAGCTGCTCCCTGCCACAGACTTGCCGCCGAAACGGATGAAACTGCGCGCCGAAATCGACGCCTGCGCCGAAGTCCACCCCGGCGGCGGGCTCGCTCCGCTCACCCAGCAGGCATGGCTGGGGAAATGGCGCACCCTGCGGGCCACGCAGCACTAAACCTAAATTCCAGAGTGGAGACCGCAGATTTCGCGGATACCTCGGATATTAAGAAAGTTTGGGGGAAGATCAGGTGTCACCCGGAAGGTGAGAGCGCGCAATTGTCCAACTTCTAAAATATCAGCGACATCCGTGGTATCTGCGGTTTTCATTCCGCTTTTCAGGCTAAACGGACCCCGAGCCCCTCTCGCATGATCCTGCGTCCGGCTCTGCCGGTCAGTATTGGCATCACAGACCAGCACCGCGCCGTCATACCCCCGATCAGTCAGGTTTTTTCCGAAAAAATGCAACCCACCGCAAACGCGCGTCTGAAAATGGCATAGAACAGGGGTGAAGGCAGATTTTCCCGGGTCGCCGTCCGTGATGCTCCGCCTTTTTCTTCAACCTTCAGCCCCCCTTCAGACATGATTCCATTTAAACACGCCGCTCGTTCTGCCAGAAATCCCGCCTGGTCAGGGCTTTCTGCATCCATCCGGTCTGCCTCCGGGCTCCCCAGGCGCGGGGCGCTGCTGGTGGGGCTCTGGGGCCTCAGTCTCCTGCCGGCTTCGGCCCTCGTCATCGGGGTGGACTTCTTCGACTACGCGGATGGCCCGCTGGCCAACAGAAATGGGGGCCAGCTCTGGAACTGGCGCAACCGGCTTCCCACGGCGCGGGCTTTCAACCCCTCGGACTGGGACAATTTCTCCGGCAGCGCCGCCGTCCGCAGCGGTCGTCTCATCACGGACGACAGCAGCATCAGCCGCGAATACAACGGCCCGGGGGAGGATCCTCCCGCCAGCACGGACGAGGGCCACGGAGCCATCAACGGTCTCTCCACGTTTCAGGAAAAAAACGTCTTTTACCGGGTCACCTTCACCACCGGAAGCCGCATCCCGTCCAGTCTGGGGATCAATTCCTCGGACTTTGGGACCACGACCGCCTTTTTTGGCAAAGCCTCGAACAGTCCATTCCTCGGCATCAACAGCTCTGGCGGGCAAACCCTTTCCAGCACGGCCCTGATGCCGAACACGACCTACACCCTCGTCACGTGGATGGACTACACCGCCGGGTTTGCCAGACTCTATATCAACCCCGTCATCAGTGACGTCCCGCCTCCCACCCCCTCAGTCTCCCGCGCCATCCCGACGAACTGGAGCACAGCAGTGCGTCTGTCCAGCATCGGAACTGGCAGCGGCGGGGATGCTGTCGTCTGGGATGATCTCGTGGTCTGCACTTTATGGAGCGACCTTGACACCATTACGGTCACTACGCTGGTGGATGAGGACAATGGCACACTCTCTGCTGCCACTGGCGCCGGGGCCTCCCTGCGCGAGGCGGTCAAGTATGCGCCCCCTGGCCGCAGGATCACCTTTTCGCCGTCCCTGTCCGGTAAAGTCATCCGGCTTTCTTTGGGCCAGATCCTTGTCCCGGCGGCAGTCACCATCGATGCCACGGCCCTGTCCGGCGGGTTGACGGTGGATGGAGACCACTCCTCCCGGCATTTCCAGGTGGACGCGGGGAACTCCCTCACCCTGCGCGGGCTGACCCTGACCCGCGGTAATGGCAGCGGCGGCGGTGGCGGTTCCATTTTGAGCACAGGCAGCCTCATCCTCGACCGGTGCTCCCTGGTCGAGAACACCTGCCCGGGCGATGGCGGCGCGGTCAATGGCAAAAAGCTGGTGCGGGCGGTGAGCAGCACGTTTTTCGACAACACGGCGGGTGGAAATGGCGGCGCCTTTCTGGTCTCGGAAATTGGCAGCCGCCTGGAACTTCAAGCCTCCACCCTCTCGGGAAACACTGCCACCGGCCCCGGAGGCATTGATCTCCTGCAGCTGACTTCCTGCGAGCTTTCCGCCAGCACGGTTTCGGGGAACAGTTCCAGCGGTGGAGCCCCTGGCGGGCTGCGTCTGAACCTTGCCGGCGCCCAGCTAAAGCACAGCACCATCTCGCAAAACACCGGCACCGGCGGCGGCGGCGGCCTGGGCCTGCTCCCGGGCTCCAACATCACGATTGAAAACACCATCATCGCGGGCAATGCCGATACCGGTGGCGGTCCGGCGGACCTGTCCAGCAACAGCTCAACAGTCACCCCCTCCGGAGCCAACCTCATCGGCAGCAATCAAACGGTCGAGGGGATTTTCCCTGCCGGCCGGCCCAATGCCGGGGGCAGCTACGCCGGAACCGCCGGCACCCCGCTTGACCCGCGGCTCACCCCACCCGGCTACTTTGGCGGGCCGGTCATGACCATGCACCCGCTCATCGGCTCGCCGGCCATTGATGCCGGCACCACTGCCAACCCCGGCGGCTCGGATGCACGGGGCTTCCCCCGCCTGACCAGTGGAAATGGCAGCGCCACCGCCAGGCTGGACATCGGAGCGGTGGAGGCCGGTGAACTCCGTCGTTTGCAGCTGGCCAGCGACATCTCCGCGCTCACCCTGCGCCAGCTCCTCAATGAAAACTCAAGCGATGTTGCTTATCGCATCGCCTTTTCCCCCGCCGTTTTCCCCGCATCCCCCATCGAACTCACCTTTGACCAGCTGGATCTGCTCCCGGGCACGACGTTTTTCCTCGACGCCTCGGATCTGAGCGGCCCGGTCACCATTTCCGCCCGCAATGCCTCCCGCGTCTTCCGCATCCAGGCGGGATCCAGCCTGGCCATGCATTCCGTGAAAATCATCAACGGCAGGGCTCCTGATTCAACCGGCTCCCTTCCCGAAGGAGATGGCGGCGGCATCCTTAACGCGGGTTCCCTCAGCCTCTTTTCCTCCACCATCGCCGGCAACCGCTGCGGGGATGCAACCAACTTTGGCGCCGCCAGCAGGCGCGGCGGCAACGGCGGAGGCATCTGCAGCAGTGGCCCCCTCAGCCTCCACGCCTGCACCGTTTCCGGCAACCAGGCTGGCGACGGTGCCAGCATTTTCGATTCCGCCGGTGGCAATGGCGGCAGCGGCGGCGGCATTTGCAGTTCCGGGCCGCTCAAGATCACCGCCTGCACCGTGGCGCACAATCTCGCCGGGAATGCGGGACAGGGCCGCCCCAACGGAGCCGGCGGGGACGGCGGTGCCATCAAAAATCTTGGGTCAGCCTCCTGCCGTATTACTCAGAGCACCCTCGTCGAGAACAGTGCGCCGGGCACCGGCGGTTTTTCCGAAGGCGTCTCCGGCGGAATCCTCGTGCTGGAAAATTCCCTTGTGGTCAAAAGCAAAGGGGCCGTTTCGAGCAGGGACATCCGTGTCTCCAACTACAGGTTTGTTGGAAAAAACATCCTCACCATCGACCCCCTCCGCACCACTTTTTCAGGCAGCACCGGTCCGGCCGCCCTCCTGACCGGCGATCCCGGGCTCGCGCCGCTGGGCGACTACGGCGGCCCCACCCTCACCCTGCTTCCACTGCCCGGCTCCCCGGCCATCACCGCAGCCACCACCGGCTCCACCAGATTCGACCAGCGGGGAGTGCCCCTCGCCGCCACCCGTCACCTGGGTGCCGTGCAGACCCCAGACGGGTTTGTGGACAAGGATGGTGACGGTATGGACGACCGCCTGGAGCCCCTCTACGGGTTCCGCCCCGGCGTGGATGACGGCAGCCTCGATGCCGACGGCGACGGCTCCAGCAACCGGGACGAACTGGGCAGCAAAACCAACCCCCGTGACCCGAATTCGCTCCTGAAAATCCTCACCTTCACCCGCGAAGGCGTCAACGTGGGCCTCACCTGGGCCAGCTTTCCCGGGCTGGAGTATTCTTTCGAATACGGTTCCACCCTCGACTTTGGAGGCAGCCTCGACCTAGGCACCGCCACCACGCTGACTCAATCCACCCTGGTCGGCCCCTTCAACGGTCCCGCAACTTTCGTCCGCATCCGGCGGAAATGAACCGCCACCCTTTCGTCGCGTGCTCCATCCCGTTTCCTTCCATTTTACCACTTCCCGCCAGCCACAGTCCATGAAAACATCCACCGATTCCCACGCTTCCGCCGTTCCCTCCGGGGGGCGCTTTCTTCCCGGTTCCCTCCGCGCTGCCTACCGCTGGCTTCGACGCGGGTTGTGGCCGGTCGCTGTTTGCGCCCTCAGCGTCCTGCCCGCCGCAGCCGCTCCCATCCTCACGCCGTCCACCACCACCTATGGCGGCATCGTCCGCGGGGGGAACTTCGTCACCGGACTGCCGGGCACCACTTTCGATCAGAACAACTGGCCGTCCGGGCAGGAGCCGACCGAGGCCGTGGACGGCATCATCGGCCCCGGCAGCAAGTATCTCAATTTCAACATCACCAACACCGCCCTCATCTTCTCCGGCTCCACGCAGCGCGTGGCCGACCGCATGGAACTCTGGGTGGCCGAGGACGCCGTGGAGCGCGATCCCGCCAGCTACACGCTCTACGGGACCAATTCCGCCATCCCCACGCTCAATCCGGGCAATTCCATCAGTCTGGTCCTCACCCAGCTCAGCACCGGCACCCTCGCCCTGCCGGACACGCGCGACACCACGCAGGACGCCACGGGCTTCAGCCAGATCATCCCCGTTCCGAACACCAACGCCTGGTCCTCCTACCTGCTGGTTTTCCCCACCGTAAAAAATCAACCGTCGGCGGCCAACTCCATGCAGATCTCCGAGGTCCAGCTCTACGACAGCGAGATCATCGGCGTGGACCAGTTCGACTACCCGGACGGCCCCATCGCGGACAAAAATGGCGGCACCTTCTGGAACTGGAGAAACCAGAACCCCGCCGGACGCACCACCACCGGCCCCTCCGACTGGGACGCGGCCACCGCCGCCCCCGCCGTCGCCTCCGGGCGGCTTGTCACGCAGAACAGCGCCGCCCAGCGGGAATACAACGGCCCCGGCGAGGGCCTGCCCATCTCCACCGACGAGGGCCTCGGAGCCATCAGCGCCTTCAACAACGGCGCGCTCTCCTTCCGGCACAAAACCGTCTATTACCGCGTCACCGTCACCACCGGGGCCACGCTGACGCCGGATAATGCCATCACCCTCACCTCCTCTGATTTCGGCACGGACAGCGTCGTCTTCGGAAAGCTTCCCGGCGGGTCAAATTTTGCCATCCGCGACCTCCGCAACGGCAGCGCCACCACCACGTCCACCACCGCCGTCGCGGCCAATACCACCTACACCCTCGTCGCCAAGCTCGACTTTGGAAACGGCACCACCGGCACCGCCAGCCTTTTCCTCGTCCTCGAGTCCGACCTCAACGCCGCCGAGCCTGCGGTGCCCCTCGTCACCCGCTCCTTCAACTCCACCTTCTGGAGTTCCCGCCTGAAATTGGCGAGCACCGGGACCGCGGCCGTCACGTGGGACGACCTTGTCATCGCCACCTCGTGGGACTCCCTCGGCACCGTCGTCACCACCCTCGCCGATGAAGACGACCTCACCCTCGGCGGCGGCGCGGGCGTCTCCCTGCGCGAGGCCGTGAAATATTCCCCCACCGGCAGCATCATCACCTTCGCCCCCGGCCTTTCCGGGGGAACCATCACCCTCAACCATACCGATGGCGATATGGAAATCCCGGGTGCCGTCACCATCGACGCCACCGCCCTGCCCGGCGGCCTCACCGTGAGTGGGAATGGCACCCACCGGCATTTCTTCGTGGACTCGGGAAAATCCCTCACCCTGCGCGGCCTCACCCTCACCGGGGGAAATGGCACTGGCCCCGTGAGCAACAACAACGGCGGCGCGATTTTCAGCTTCGGCACGCTGACGCTGACGCACTGCACTCTCTCCGGCAATGCCGCCAGCAGCTTAGGCGGCGCGATTCGCAACACCAGCACGCTGACGCTGACGCACTGCACCCTCTCCGGCAATGCCGCCAGCTTCGGCGGCGCGATTTCCAGCAACGGCCCGGCGACGCTGACGCACTGCACCCTCTCCGGCAATGCCGCCAGCCAAAGCGGCGGCGCGATTGACAACGTCAGCCCGCTGACGCTGAACAACAGCATCGTCGCCGGGAACAGCCTCACCGGCGCTGGCAGCGGGGCGGATATTTACAATGCTGTTGACTTGGTCACCCGCGTCGGGACGAATCTCGTGCAGTCGCTGGTGAACGACGTCGGCTCTGGCGGCAGAGAGAGCGGACCTGCCGCCATCAATGCCGACCCCAAGCTCTCCCCCCTCGGCTACTTCGGCGGGCCGGTGCAGACCATGCACCCGCTCATCGGCTCCCCGGCCATTGATGCCGCAGGCAGCACCAATCCCGGCGGCACGGATGCCCGGGGGTTTCCGCGGTTTGTGGATGGCGACAACCTCGGCGGATCCCAACTCGACATCGGAGCCGTGGAGGCCGGGCCCGCTTTGCTGGTCACGCAGGCCAATGATTTTGGAAACGGTGGCAACCTGCGGACGCGAATCGCCAACGCCGGTATCTTCAGTGAACCCGGAGTCCGCGTGGTGTTCGATCCCTCCGTTTTTCCCGCTTCCACCATCACCCTCACCAATAACCAACTGATCCCACCCGCCGGAAAAGCCCTCTTCATCGACGCCTCGAACATCCCTGGCGGCGTCACCATTTCCGGCGGCGGATTCAGCCGTGTCTTCAACATCCCCGCCACCGCCACCGTGGCCATGCACTCGCTGAAGATCGTGAGTGGAAATACAACCGGCAACGGCAACGGCGACGGCGGCGGCATCTTGAATGCGGGCACCTGCACGGTGATGTCCTCCACCCTCAGCGGAAACTCGGCTTTCGCTGGCGGCGGCATCGCTAACTATGGCACCTGCACCGTGCTCTCCTCCACCCTCAGCGGAAACTCGGGCAACTTTAATGGCGGCGGCATCTTCAACATCTCCAACGGCTTCAACGGCACCTGCAGCGTGCTCTCCTCCACCCTCAGCGGAAACTCGGCTAGTAATAGAGGCGGCGGCATCTCCATCATCGGCACGCTTCATTCCAGCCATAGCATCATCGCCGGAAACACTGCCCCGACAGGCCCCAACATCTCCGGCACCCTCGCCACGGACATGCAAAACCTCATCAACGCCACTCCCCTCCTCGCCCCGCTCGCCGACTACGGCGGTCCCACCCAGACCATGCCGCCGCTGCCGGGCAGCCCGGCGGTTGATGTCGCCGCCGCCACCACCGCGCAGACGGATCAGCGCGGCTTCCCCCGCAGCCGCGATGGCGATGGCGATGGCACCGCCCTGCCGGACCTCGGGGCCGTGGAGGCCAGCCACATCATTGTCACCGTCCCCGGTGATTCCGGCCCCGGCTCCCTGCGCGCCGCCCTCACCGAAGCCGCCACCCAGCCCGGCCCGGATACCGTGTATTTCGCCCCCAGCGCCACGCCCGCAGCCACACCCTACCTTACGCTGGCCAGCGAAATCCTCATCACCGACCCCGCAGGCGTCACGCTCGATGCCACGGACCGCCCCACCGGCCTCGTCATTGATGCCGGCACAGGCACGAACCGCCACTTCCGCATCGCCAGCGGCACCACCGCTGCTTTCAACCGCCTGCGCCTCTACGGCGGCAATGGCGACGGCGGCGGCGGGGCCACGGCCCTCAACGGCGGAGCCATCCACAATAGCGGCACCCTTGCCCTGCGGGAATGCACCATCTCCGACTGCACCACCACCAACGTGGGCGGAGCCATCTTCAATGGCAACCCCGGCGTGCTCACCATAGAGCGCAGCACCCTGCACGGGAATTTCGCCGCCAACGGCAGCGGAGCCATCCTGCACTTCAGTTCCGGGCTCCTCACCCTCACCTCCTGCACCATCGCCAATAACACCGCAGGCTTCCAGGCCGGAGCTGTCAACTCCATCGCCAGTGGCCCCGTCAGCATCACCCACTGCACCATCACCGGCAATGCCGTGACCAAACCCGGCGGCGGCGGCGTGGGCGGCGTCCGTGGCGTGCCCACCGGCTTCGTCACCGTGCGGGACAGCATCATCAGCGGCAATACCGACGCCAATCTCCCCAGCACCCCCAACATCAATGCGGACTTCATCAGTTCGGGAAACAACGTCATCGGCGGCGATGCCAAACTGGCCGCCCTCGGCCACTACGGCGGCCCCACATGGACCATGCCCCCCATGCCCGGCAGCGCGGCCATTGATACCGCCACCACCAGCACCGCCCCCACCGACCAGCGCAACGTGGCCCGCCCGCTCAATGGAGATAACACCGGCGGCACCGTCCGCGACATCGGCGCCGTGGAAGCGCCTCCCTTCCTGACAGTCGACACGGAGGTTGATGAAAACGACACCCCCGCCGGCCCGCAGCTTTCCCTGCGCGAAGCCATCCGCGATGCCCCGCCCGGAGCCACCATCCTGTTTCATCCATCCATCTTCAATGGTGAGCCCAGGGACACCATCACCCTCAGGCAAGAATTCGGCGAAATCGCCTTCACCAAAGGCCTCATCCTCAACGCCAGCGCGAATACCGGCGGCGTCACCATCGACGGCGGCCCGGGCACGAACCGGATTTTCTACCTGCCCGCAGGCACCGGCGCCTACCTAAACCGGCTCACCCTCACCGGTGGCGGGGGGAGTGGGTTGCAAGGCGGCGCCATCCGGTGCCAAGAGGCCACGCTCGCCCTCGCGGACTGCGCGCTCACCGGCAATACGGTCAGCGATTTGGGCGGGGCAATCGTCAATTTCCAGTGCACCTTGACGCTGGACCGCTGCCTGCTCTCCGGCAATTCCGGCTCAGTTGGCGGCGCGATTTACGCCATCACCGCCGACCTCACCGGTCCGGCCATCTCCTCCACCACCCTCACCAACTGCACGATCACCAACAACACCGGGACCAGTGGCACTGGCGGAATCCATAACGATAACGGCCGAGCCACCCTGCTCCACTGCACCATCACCGGCAACACCGCCCCCGCCGGAAATGTCAGTGGCGTCTTCAGCTTCGGCGATGCCGCCACCCGCACCACGGTGCAAAACTGCCTCATCGCTGGCAACGCCAACGCCAGCGACGTCAGTTCCGGCACCGTCAGTTCCTTCCTCAGCCTCGGCGGCAACCTCATCGGCAGCGGCAACGCCGCCCCCGCCTTCAACCAGCTCCGCGACGTCACCGGCCACACCGCCGCCAGCCTCCGCCTCGCCCCGCTGGCGGACTACGGCGGCCCCACCCACACCATCGCCCTCCGCCCCGGCAGCCCCGCCCGCGACAACGCCACCCCCAGCCCCATCACCACCGACCAGCGCGGCTTCGGCATCGTCATCGGCACCAAAGACAGCGGCGCGTATGAAGCCGGGAACCTTGCAAACCTCGCCACCACCCTGGCCGAAACCCTCCCCAACACCGGCCCCGCCAGCGGCGTGACTCCGGAAGGCGATTTCGACGGAGACGGCGCCAGCAATCAGCTCGAGTGGGTGGCTGGCACCGTCCTAATCAACGCCACCAGCTTCTTCCGCCCGATCTTCGTCCAGAGTGGCGGGAACTTCATCATTTCCTTCCCCACCGTGACCGGAAAAACCTACCTCCTCCAGCGCAGTGATGACGTCAGCGGCACTTGGATCAACAACGGCAACGCCACCATCACCGGGGACGGCAGCGTCAAACAATTCCTCGCCCCAGCACCTATCATTGGCGTCCCCCGCCGCTTCTACCGCGTCCAAGTCAGCAACTAGCCACAGCAATGGGACTTAAGGGACGGAAGCCACCAAAACGACCTCCGTCCCTTCTGTCCCATGAGTCCCTTAAGTTCTTTTTCCACCTCACCACCATGAACCCACTCCGCCACCTCACCACCTCCGTTGGAGTTCGGGCTTTAGCCCGTCTCAGCGCTCTCCTCGCCCTCACCATCCTGCCCGCCGCAGCCGCTCCCATCTTCTCGCCGGGCACCACTACCGTTGGCGGCATCGTCAATGTCACGCACTTCGTCGTCGGTGCCGTCGGCACGGCCGACAATACCAACAACTGGCCCGCCGCGGAAGACCCCTCAAAGACCGTGGACGGCCTCATCGGCAGCACCAGCAACGGCCCCGGCAGCAAGTATCTCAACTTCAACATCACCAACACCGCCGTCCTCTTCCGCGGCACGGTGCAGCGTGTGGCCGACCGCATGGAACTCTGGGTCGCCAATGACTCCCCGGAGCGTGACCCCGCCAGCTACACGCTCTACGGGACGGATTCCGCCATCCCCTCCCTCATCCCGGGCGATACCCTCGCCCTGAGCGCCTTCAACCTGATCAGCTCCGGCCCCCTCGCCCTGCCTGCCGACCGCGATACCACCGCCGATGCCACCGGCTTCAGCCAGATCATCCACCTTCCGAACACCACCACCTACAGCTCCTACCTGCTCGTCTTCCCCGACGTGAAAGGCCCCGGAGCCAACTCCATGCAGATCTCCGAGGTCCAGCTTTACGACCGCGGCATCATCGGCACGGATTCGTTTGACTACCCGGACGGCCCCATTGCCAACAAAAATGGCGGGCATCTCTGGAACTGGAAAAACATCCCGCCCACAGGATACAGCGGGGCCGCGTCCACATGGGACAATGTCTCCCTCGCCCCCACCGTGGCGAATGGGCGGCTGATCACCAACGACAGCTCCGCCAAGCGCGCATACAACGGCGCTCTGGAGAGCGATGGCGCGGTGAATGATGGTTCCGTGGCCAAGGCCGTGTATTACAAAGTCACCCTGACCACCGGGGCGGCCACTTTGCCCAATGTCATCGGGATGAGTTCCTACGAATTCGGAACCGAGCGGTTGTTTTTTGGCAAACGCTTTGGCTCGGCGAATTTCGGGTTGGAAATCAGCGGCGGGGCCGGGGTGGACACCACCACGCCAGTGGCTGCCAACAACACCTACACCCTCGTGGCCAAGCTGGACTACGGGGCGGACCGGATCAGCCTTTTTATCAATCCCACTCTCTCCGCCGCCGAGCCCGCCCCGGCGGCCTTCGTCACTTACACGGGCAACAACTCGAGCACCGCCGTGCGCCTCGCCAGTGGCAGCGGCAGCCCGGTCGCGTGGGACGATCTCGTCGTCGCCACCGATTGGGAATCCCTCGCCCCCATCGTCGTCACCACCTTGGTGGATGAGGACAATGGCTCGCTCCTCCCCACGGCGGGCGGCGGCACCGGCCTTTCCCTGCGCGAGGCCGTGAAATACGCCCCGGCGGGCCGCACCATCAGCTTCTCCTCCGTGGCCCCCAACCTTTCCGGGGGAACCATCACGCTCGATCCTGCTAAAGGCCAGATGCTCATCCCGTCCGCCCTCACCATCGATGCCACCGCCCTGCCCGGCGGCCTCATCGTGAGCGGGAACAACACCTCCCGGCATTTCTTTGTGGGCAGCGGCAAATCCCTCACCCTGCGCGGCCTCACCCTCACGGATGGAAACTCCGGCAACGACGATGGCGGTTCGATCGACAATCGCGGCAAGCTGATGCTGACGCAATGCACCTTCACCGGCAATGTCTCGGACCGTGGCGGAGCGATTTACAACGGTGACACCGCCGTGCTCACGCACTGCACGCTCACGGGGAATCACGGCGATATCAGCGGCGGGGCGATCCGCAACGCCGGTTCGCTGACCGTCACGCGCTGCACGCTTTCAGGCAACCGCGCTACTGGCAGTGGCGGTGGGGCAATTTACCACAGTGGCAGCTCACTCATTCTGGCGGGCTCCATTATTGCGGGCAACGTCGCAACCGTTGGCCCTGAGATTCGCCAAGACCCCTTCGGGCAAGCCCCGACTACCACCGGCGTGAACCTCCTCAGCAATCTGGCCGACTCCACCCTCACGGCGGGAGCCACCGTCCTCGTCGCCGACCCCAAGCTCTCCCCCCTCGGCTACTTCGGCGGGCCGGTGCAGACCATGCACCCGCTCATCGGCTCTCCGGCCATTGATGCGGGCGGCACCGACAACCCCGGTGGCACGGATGCCCGGGGCTTCCCGCGGTTTGTGGATGGCAGTGACACCATCTCCGGAGCGCAGCTCGACATCGGGGCCGTGGAAGCCGGGCCCGCTTTGCCGGTCACGCTGGCCAATGATTTTGGAAGCGGTGGCAACCTGCGGACGCGAATCGCCAACGCCGGTATCTTCAGTGAACCCGGAGTCCGCGTGGTGTTCGATCCCGCCGTTTTTCCCGCTTCCACCATCACCCTCACCAATAACCAACTGATCCCACCCGCCGGAAAAGCCCTATTCATCGACGCCTCGAACATCCCTGGCGGCGTCACCATTTCCGGCGGCGGATTCAGCCGTGTCTTCAACATCCCCGCCACCGCCAACGTGGCCATGCACTCGGTGAAGATCGTGGGGGGGAGAGTCAGCATTGGCAATGGCGGCGGCATCCTGAACGACGGCACCTGCTCGGTGATCGCTTCCACCCTCAGCGGAAATACGGCTCAAGTGGACGGAGGCGGCATCAGCAACAATGGCACCTGCCTCGTCCACTCATCCACCCTCGGCGGAAACTCGAGCTTCCAAGGCGGTAGCGGCGGCGGCATCCACAACAATGGCACCTGCACCGTCATTTCCTCCACCCTCAGCGCAAATTCGGCCACGACCGGCGGTGAAGGTGGCGGCATCCGCAACAACGGCACCTGCTCCGTCATTTTCTCCACCCTCAGCGGAAACTCGGCTAACAACGGCGGCGGCATCCGCAACATCGGCACCTTCAACCTCACCTCCAGCATCGTCGCAGGGAATTTATCACCGCCTCCGCAGGACGCCAACGTCTTCGGCACCCTCGCCACCAACATCAACAACCTCATCGGCGGCAATCCCCTCCTCGCCCCGCTGGGCGACTACGGCGGTCCCACCCAGACCATGCCGCCCCTGCCCGGCAGCCCGGCCATTGATGCCGCTACCGCCACCACCGCGCAGACGGATCAGCGCGGCTTCCCCCGCAACCGGGATGGCGATGGCATTGGCGGTGCCCAGCCCGACATCGGGGCCGTGGAGGCCAGCGTCATCGCCGTGACGAATACCAACAATGAAGGCACCGGCTCCCTGCGGCAGGCCGTGCTGGAGGCCGCCGCCCAGCCCGGCCCGGATACCATCAATTTCACCCCCGCCGTCACCGGCCCCATCACGCTCGGCACCGCGATCGTCATCACCGACCCCACCGGTGCCGTGACCATCGACGCCAGCGGCCGCCCCACCGGCCAGACGCTCAGCGGCGGGAACACCACCCGGCATTTTATCGTGGAAAGTGGGAAATCCCTCACCCTGCGCGGCCTCACCCTGACGGGCGGGAATGGCGTTAGCGATGGTGGAGCCATCTATTCTCAAGGCAACCTGACGCTGACGCAGTGCACCCTCTCCGGCAATTTTGCATCCTTCAACGGCGGCGCGATTAACAACTTAAACGGCACTCTGACGCTGACTCATTGCACCCTCTCCGGCAATTCCGCCAACGCCGCAGCCGGAGGTCTCGGCGGCGGCATCTTCAGCGCTGGCACCTGCACCATGCTCTCTTCCACCCTCAGCGGAAACTCTGCCTTTAACGGCGGCGGCATCTACATCCCCAGCGGCACCTTCCACCTCACCACCAGCATCGTCGCCGGGAATAGCGCCCCAAATAACCCAAACATCTTTGGCACTCCCGCCACCGACACCAACAACCTCACCAGCGGCGATCCCAAGCTCTCCCCCCTCGGCTATTTCGGCGGCCCGGTGCAGACCTTGCACCCGCTGATTGGCTCCCCGGCCATTGATGCCATCGTCACCTCCGATCCCGGCGGCACGGATGCCCGGGGCTTCCCGCGGTTTGTGGATGGGAACAACAGCGCCGGGGACCAGCTCGACATCGGAGCCGTGGAGGCCGGACCTTTATTAATCTTCATCATCTCCGGCGATTTCGCCGTGGTCTCGCTTCGTCTGCTTCTGGCCAATTTTGCCACCATCCCCGGCGTCCGGCTCGGATTCGATCCCGCCGTTTTCCCCGCCACCATCAACCTCAGTGGCACGGAACTCGGCATCCCCGCCAGCGTCCCCGGCCTCTTCATCGACGCTTCGAACATCTCCGGCGGCGTGACCATTTCCGGCAACAACGCCAGCCGCGTCTTCAACATCCCCGCCACCGCCACCGTGGCCATGCACTCGCTGAAGATCGTGAGTGGGAATCCCGGCACCGGCGGTGCCACGCCCCCTCCCGGCGGCGGCATTTGGAACGACGGCACCTGCACCGTGATCTCCTCCACGCTCAGCGGAAACGTGGGCACCGGCGGCGGCGGTGGTATCTGGAACAGAGGCACCTGCCTCGTGCATTCTTCCACCCTCAGCGGAAACTCGGGTGGCAACTACGGCGGCGGCCTCCGCAACGACGGCACTTGCACCGTGATCTCCTCCACCTTCAGCGGAAACACGAACGCGACCGGCATCGGCGGCGGCATCGGCAATACAGGCACCTGCACCGTGATCTCTTCCACCCTGAGCGCGAACACGGCCAATAGTGGCGGCGGCATCAGCAGGCTAGGCACTGGCACCCTTCATCTCATCTCCAGCATCGTGGCCAACAATACCGCCCCAACGAATTCAAATATCCAAGGCCCCCTCGCCACCAACACCAACAACCTCATCGACGTCGCCCCCCTGCTCGCCCCGCTGAACAACTACGGCGGCCCCACCCAGACCATGCCGCCGCTGCCCGGCAGCCCGGCCATTGATCAGGCCACCGCCAACACCGCCAACACCGGGCAGACGGATCAGCGAGGTTTCCCCCGCAGCCGGGATGGCGATGGCAATGGCATCGCCACCCCCGACATTGGGGCCACCGAAGCCATCCCCCTCATCGTCACCAGCCCCACCGATGCCGCCCCCGGCTCCCTGCGGGAAGCCCTCTCGGATGCCGCCCTGCTCCCCGGAGCCAACACCGTCACCTTTGCCCCCGCCTTCACCGGCCCCATCGTCCTCGCCACGGAAATCCTCCTCACCGACCCCGCCGGAGTCACCGTGGATGCCAGCAGCTTCCCCCAAGGCATCACCATCGACGGCGGCCCCGGCACCAACCGCCATTTCCGCATCGCCAGCGGCACCACCGCCATTTTCCAAAGGCTGAAACTGACCGGCGGCAATGGCGGCGGAGCCGAGACCACGGACATCGGTGCCGGCGGGGCCCTGCGCAATCAAGGCACCCTGACCCTGCGGGAATGCACCATCAGCGGCTGCACCAGCCCCACTCAAGGCGGAGCCATCTACAACGCCAATCCCGGCACCCTCACCATCGAACGCAGCACCCTCAGCGGCAATACCGCCAACGGCGGCGGCGGAGCCATCCTGCACAACAGCCCGCAGCTCCTCACCATCACCGCCAGCACCATCGCC
>JANOAS010000056.1:0-38834 GCA_031411255.1 bacterium | reverse complement strand
GCCCGCCCATGCGGCCGACGAGCCACCAGCGGTCGCTCACCTCGCCCACGGGCACGGCGGCGTGCTCGAGGCCGACGAATTCCGAATACGGGCTCATGGGCAGGCCCTTCTCCAGGCAGTCAAAGAGGCCGCCACAGGCCTGCGCCGGCGGGTCGTCCTGGTAGACGATCTGGTCGATGCCGCTCTGGCGGGCCCAGGTGGCAAGTGAGGTGCCTGCACCGGCGGTGGCGGGATCAAAGAAGCGGACGTATACCGGGCGGGGTTCGCCCTGGATGAAGTTCCCCGCTGCGGCGAGGAACTCCGGATTTCCCACGAGGGCGATGCGCTCCACGCGCTTCATGGCGAGACCGGAGATGATGGCACGCGGCAGGTAGAGCAGGGTGGTGGAAAGGGCGAACGCGCACAGCAGGATGAGGCGGCCCACCTCCGCATACAGCACAAAACTGGACGCCACGGTGAGGGCGAGCACTGAGATGAGCGCGGTGAGAATGCATTTCCCCAGCAGGCTGCGGCGCTGGAGGCGCGATCCCCTCTGATGCAGGCCGCTGACCTGCCCGGCGACGAGGGTGGTGAACCCAAAGGCCAGGGTGGCCTGCCACGGGCTCAGGTGGCGGCTGTGCTGGCTGATCTCCTGCGCCCACGGAGTCGCTAGGCACGCGAGGGACATGGACAGGGTGGCGGAGAGAAAATCCAGAGTCATCCACGCCGCAGCCGGCATGGACTGGATGAAGGCGGCGGCGCGGCCCGTGGATTCAGCGGGGCTGGCGGCGGTGGCGCCTGTCAGTGGGTGGGTGAGCGTGGGTGAGGCCATGGTGTTTGTTCGTTTGGGATGGAGAGAAAATCGGGGTCAGGCGGTGCGGATGCGGCGGTTGATTTCCGTGAGGGCCCAGCCGGTGAGCAGGAGGGCGGAGACGAGCTGGACGGCGGAGGTGGAAAGGGCGATGCCCCGGGCGCCCCACCACTGCATGAAGAGCCAGTTCAGGCCGACATTCGCCGCGAGGGCGACGAGGGTGGCGACGAGCATGAAGCGCCCGCCGCGCAGGCAGAGGACGGCATTCGTCGCGACGAGAACGGTGAGGCAAAAGGGGATCTGGAAGCCGTAAAAGCGGAGAACGGAGGCTACGTGCTGCGTGTCCGCCGCTGTGAAGGAACCCCGTTCAAAGAGCAGGTGCACCACGAGCTGGGCGGAAACGAGGAGCACCAGCACGACGGGCAGCGAAAGCGCGCCGACGACGCCGGTCCACCTGAGCAGGGAGCGGCGAAGGCCCGGCCAGTCTGCACTGGCGGCGATGCCTGCCATCTGTGGCAGCATGACTTTTCCGATGGCGGCGGCGATGAAGGTGGTGAAAAGGCTGCACGCCTTGTCCGCGTAGCTGATGGCGGCGACGCTGCCGGCGTCCAGGCGGGCGGCCATGACGGCATCCACCACAGGGATGCCGAGGAAAAAGACCGAACCCAGCACGAGCGGCAGGCTGTCTCCGGCGAGTTGTTTGAATGATGCATCCAGCGCTGTGGGCCGCCAGAGGCTGACTTTGGAAGCCCGGCTGGCGCAGACCCCGAGAACGGCGAAAAGGATGAACGAGCCCGCCACCGTGCCGCCGACCAGCGCCCAGACGCCCCAGCTTTCCGGCCCAAACGCCAGCGCCAGCAGGCCAGCCAGCGGTACGAGTGCCGGGGCGATGTTTCCGGCGAAAAATCGCTGCTTTGCCTGCAAAAGACCGGCAAAGACATGCGAGAGCCCCAAAAACCAGCCGAAGGGAGCCAGCGCCCTCAGGAGCGAGGCAACCCGGGCAATCTCGTGAGCCGGTGCATCATGGTCCAGCCAGCCCGCCACCGGCCCCGCAAGGGCGGCGAGCACTGCCATAAAGGCGGCGAGGAAGGAGCCAAAGCACCACAGGGTATTTACCGCCAGCTGGTCCGCTTCCTTTTCGCCCCCGCTCCGCACGGCCACTGCATGGGCCGGAACCAGAGCCACTGGCACTCCGGCGGCGAAGACCGCAGCTGCCATGGCAGGGACGGAAAATGCGAGCAGGAAGCCGTCCATTTCGGACGATACGCCGAATCGGGCGGCCGAGACGAGATCCTTCAGGAAGGCGACTCCTTTGACCGCGAGAGTCAGAATGCCAATTAGCGCCATGTTTCCAAGCAGAATCCTCCTGCCCTGGCTCAGTCGCCGGGCTGGTATCAGCTCTTTCACATTTGTGGCTAAACTTCCCATCCTTGATTCTTGATTCTGCAATTTAGCACGGAAATTATAAATGTGCAAGAATTACAGTATGGAAATTATACCAGATCTCGAAAATTCTGCAAAAGCAAAAAAGGAAAGCTTAGACGAATCCAGCAGGCGGGGGAAAAGCATGGGAGGAAATTAGGGGAGGTTTGAGGTTGGATTGCCTTGCCAAGGACGTGGCGATGGCCAGAATCGACAATGGAAGTGGGCCGTCACCCGGCCCTCCGCAGAAAAACACCCACCTAAAAACTCCATTCCCATGAAACGCCGTTCCTTCCTCTCCACCTCAGCCGCCGCTGCGTTTGGCTTTCAATTTGTCCCCGCCCACGTGGTCCGGGCGCAGGCCAATGCCAAAACACCGTCCAACAAAGTGCGCCTGGCGGTGATCGGGTGCGGAGGACAGGGCGGGGCGGACCTCGGGCAGATGGCGGGCGAGGACATCGTGGCCCTGTGCGACGTGGATGAACGCCGGGCGGCGGGCAGCTTTAAACGCTTCCCCAACGCAAAGCAGTTCAAGGATTTCCGCCAGATGTTCGACACGATGGCGAAGGACATCGACGCCGTGCTCGTCGCCACGCCGGACCACAACCATGCCGTCGCCTCGCTGGCCGCCATCGCGCACGGAAAGCACGTCTACTGCGAAAAACCGCTCGCCCACACCATCGCTGAGGTCCGCGCCATGCGGAAGGCGGCGCTGGAGAAAAAGGTCATCACCCAGGTGGGCAACCAGGGGCATTCCTCGGACAGCATCCGGCTGCTGGTGGAAATGGTCCAGGCGGGCGCCATCGGGAAGGTCACCGAGATTCATGCCGGGTGCGACGCGTTCAAGGACGTGTACTGCCAGACCCGCCTTTTCGACAAGCTTGCCGCCGACAAGCCCGAAGTGCCGAAGGAGCTGGACTGGCAGCAGTGGCTGGGACCGCTCAAGGACCGCCAGTACCACCCCGAGTACCTTCCCTTTAACTGGCGCGGCTATTCCGCCTTTGGCAGCGGCTGCATCGGCGACTGGATCTGCCACGTGCTCGACCCCAGCTTCTGGGCGCTCGACCTGGGCATGCCCACGGCCGTGACGGCGGAAACGAAGGGCTACGATCCGAAGAAGCATGCCGAGTTTTACCCCGCCGGGGCGAAGATCACGTATGAGTTCCCCGCCAAAGGCGACCGCGGCCCAGTGAAGGTCATCTGGCACGACGGCGAGTACTCCATCCCGCAGCCCGAGGAGCTGACGAAGGAAAACCGGAAGGTGACCGGCACCGGCGCGGTGCTCATCGGCGACCAGGGCAAGATCATGCACGGTTCCCACGGAGCCGGCGGCTGCCGGATCATCCCGGAGGCAAAGATGAAGGACTACAAACTGCCGGAGCAAAAAATCGCCCGCATCCCCGGCGGCCACCACCAGAACGACTGGCTGAACGCCATCCGCGAAAACCGCCCGGCCGGCTCCTCGTTTGAATACGGCGGCGCCCTCAGCGAGATTGGCCTGCTCGGCATGGTCGCCATCCGCCGCTCCGGCACCCGGCTGGAGTGGGACTCGGCCAACATGAAAATCACCAACGACGCCGAAGCCAATGCGCTGCTCACTCCCGAATTTCGGGAGGGGTGGAAAATCTAGGCCAGGCGGGGCGGGCGGTCTGAACCACCCCGAACTCTGGAAATCTGAACATCAGCCTGCCCCATTGCAATCGCAGTGGTGCAGGCTATCTTGGCCGGGTCATGACGGCACTCGACTACCCACACATCATTCACCGGCCGGGGGATGTTGCCCGGCTCGAGCGCTTCCCCCGAATCCGCGTGGCGCAAATCGCCGCCGACCAGCTGGGCAACGGGTGGTCCGCCGAGGAAATCCATCGCCAGCACCCCCACCTGACCCTGGGTGAAATCCATGCCGCGCTTGGCTACTACCACGACCACAGGGCCGAGATCGACGCTGAACTGGAAGGCGAGCTGGCCCTCCTCCAAGCGGCGGAAAAGACGGCGCCGTCGGCACTCCGGCTCCGGCTGCTCGCGGCCCGCAACGCAGTGCAGTCGTGATTTCGCTTTATCTTGACGTGCAGGCTCGTGCGTCCGGGATTTGGAACTCATCGCCAAGGCCACCACCCCTGAAGACTGGCTCAATGTCGTGGAGCAGATTCCGCTTCGGTGAATGCCTGCATCGCAAGGGCGCTGACGCTGGCAGCTCTACGAATGGTCGGGACTGGCGGGGGGCTTGATTTTCCGGCTCACCCGCCAGCCGATGATGAGGGAGGTCAGCAGCCAGAAGCCCTGATCTATGCAGACAAAGCCCGCAGCGTCTGTAAACGTTTCCCGGTCGACCGTTCCCCGGCCGATCGGCCCAAAGGGAGCTGTGATCAGCACCGCGACGCCGAACAAACCGAGCGGAAAAAGCAGGACCTGCGACCAGCAAAGTCGCGCGAGCCATTTTCGTGGGCGCGGTGTCAGCAGTAGGGCGATGACGAGCAGGTGCGCCGCAACAAGGACCCAGTCGTAAACGCCCAGGGCGGCGACAGTTCCGCTCGAAGTGGCGTGGCGGAGGGCGATCAACAAGTGCTCCGGCGACAACGGATCATTGAACTCCATTGGCCTGCCCGCGGAATCCACCGTGCCGGGAGGGGTCGCGTCCAGCCCGGCGTAGAAGGCCCGCACCAGGGCAAAGAAAAGCAGACTGACTCCGGCGAGCACGACCAAGCCAGGACTTGCGGACTTGCGGTAAACTGGCGGAGACGCGTCTGGTCTTGCAGCGGTGGCGGGTTTTTTCATTCGCAACGGGAGCGCAGCGCGGTGGTCATTCCACCTCAGGGAAGCGCATTGCGGCAGATGCCGCAAACCATTTTCCCACCGGTTGAATCTCCGAGCTTCACACCCGGAACACCCCGCCCCGCCAAAGCCGGGTCCAGCCCGTGTCGCCGTCCTGCTCGATGAAGAGGAACTCCTCTTCCGCGTCCGTCTGCCGGGAGTAGTCCCAGTAAGTGAATGACGCCGGCCCTGGCTGGCCGGGGGCAGAAACGGCGCAGCGCGGGCACACCTGGACCTCCCACGGGTCGCGCAGGGAGTTGAGGCGGGAAAAATCGACCGGCTGGCCGGACGGGTCGTCCTCGACGATGAAGACGCCGGTGGGATCATCCAGCAGGGGGCGAAACCCGGTGTCGTAGGCGAACTCGTCATGCAGGCGGAGCAGGAGCGTGTCCCAGCCGTGCACGCCGTTCTGCAGGCAGCGGATGCGGACGCGGGAGACTTCCCCCTGGCGCGGGGTGATGCGCAGGTCGTAATCGACAAAGTCGTAGTCGGCTCCGTTGACGCGCCTCAGGATGTGGCGCTGGAGTTCAGGGATGACGAGGGCGTTTTCGAAGTCGGACGCGTGCGAGGCATTGAGCGGCACAGGCACGCCGGGGGACCAGTCGAGCGGGTTCGGGCAGGGGGTGTTTGTCATCTGCGGGATGATCGGCGGCTGGGCGGAGCGGCCTCTCTGCACCCAGGTGCTGAACATTTTCCACAGGGTCTGTCCGCGTGGATCGGGCTGGGGCGGGGGCGGCACTAGCTGGCGACGATGGTGGAGACGACGTGGGCCACGACGTAGCACAGCCCGAGGATGAAGGCGCCAATGACGATGGCCATGGCGGTGTTGCCCTTTTTGATTTCGTCGTCAAAGTCGAGGCGCTTCAGGACAAAGTCGAAGAGCTTGTACCCGGCGATGACGAGGAGGATGGCGACCAGGCCAAAGGCGAGGGTGGCGGCGATGTCGCCGAAGAAATACTCGGGCAGGTGGAGTTTCATTTGATAGGCGAGAGTGATGGATTGCAGTGTCGTGATTTTCGGGTCAGGCGGAGGCAGTCTGCCAGCGTTTAAAGAAGACGAGCCAGGTGACAAACCCGCCGCCGCCAAGCAGGGCGAGCCAGAAGGGCCCGGACGAGCCTTCGGGTGCGGAGTGAAAGTCGGGCTGCGGATCTGCCGGCATGGCGGGCAGGAGAGGAGTGGAGGTGGTGTCGTCGAGGTCCTCCTTTTCCGCCATCATGGCGGCTGGCTCGATGCCTGGCGGGGTGTAGGCCGGATTCACGGGCGTGCCGGCTGCGGCCAGCTGGCTGACCTCCTGCTGCAGCTGAGGATCTGCGGCCATGAGGGCGGACTGGCGGGTGGGGTCCATGGTGGACTGGTGGTTGTAGTACCAGTTCGCCCGGACGGGGCGCGACTGGTCCAGCAGCCACCACCAGAAGAGCGGTGAGTAGGAATCCCTAAAACTGGTGGCCGGACGCGAGGCGTAGCTGCTGAACTGCGGCCAGGTGCGCCGGGGCTGGCCGGCGGAGCCTCCCGTGGTGAACCCGGTGCGGCTGGAGTAGTGGCTGGTGGTGGCGACTGCGGGTGT
Organism: bacterium; assembly: GCA_031411255.1. Taxonomy (GTDB): domain Bacteria; phylum Verrucomicrobiota; class Verrucomicrobiia; order Verrucomicrobiales; family V1-33; genus JANOAS01. The sequence goes on along the minus strand of JANOAS010000056.1, from coordinate 32,247 downwards.
GGAACGCGGCGCGCTGCGGGCCGTCTGGCCGGATGCGGCTGCCGGGGCGGCGGGACGGCTCTGGTTGAAATTTTGCGCACTGCTCTGCACTTGCCGGGCCCGGGCCGCACCGGAGTCGATGCTGCTGGACGAGGTCTGGGACCGGGAAAAGGAGGAGGTGGTCGAAGGCCGCGAGGTGCCGGAGCTGTAGCTCGATCGCGTCGAGGAGGAAGTGGAGGGCCTGCTGGCGGACGAGCTTCCCGAACTGCGCGACCCCGAGCTGAAGGACGACCGGCTGCCGCTGGAGTAGCTCCGCCCGCCCCCGCTCCCGTATTTGCCCGCCTGCGCCGGCACGGTCAGGGACGACACGGCCAGGAGGGCGGTGAGCATCGGGACGGCGGCACGGATCGGAGAAATCATGGTGCGGATTCTGTGATGGCTACGCGGCGGGTGCACGAAAAAAATCGGGAGGGATTTGTAAGGGAGCGGAATCCTTGCCCAAAGTTTCGTAACCGCTGCGGAGCCGTTTTGTGCGAAGGGGCGAGGGTGTGGTGCGGGGCCGCCAGGAGAGAGCCTCCGGGGGCGACCGCAAGTGAAAACCAACGAACCAAAGAACGACCATGATCAAAGAAGTGAGCGGCGACATTCTCCTGACCGAAGCTGAAGTCATAGCCCACGGGCTGGCCCCGGGCGACCATTTCACCAGCGGACTGGCCCTGAGCCTGCGGGAGCAATGGCCGGCGATGGTGAAGGACTTCCGGCACTACTGCCATCTGGAGCACCCGAAGACGGGCGGCCTCTGGCTCTGGTCCGGGCCAGGCCGGCGCATAGCGAACCTCTTCACCCAGGCGGAAGGCGCGAAGGAAGGCGGCCACCCGGGCAAGGCGACGGTGGAAAACGTGAACCACGCCCTGCGCCAGCTGCGTCTGGTGGCGGAAAAGGAGGGCTTCAAAAGCATCGCCCTGCCGCGTCTGGCCTGCGGAGTGGGCGGACTCTCTTGGGCGGAGGTGCGCCCGCTCATCGACCACCACCTGGCCGAACTGAAGATCCCGGTCTACGTCTACGCCGAATACCACAAGGGACAGAAGGCCGAGAGGCTTGATTGGCCAAGCCCGGCGTGGCTGCCTGGCAGACGCTCCGGGTCGTGAGTTTCAGCTCACGATCCGGGTTTTGCACTGTTCGGTGTTCTCCTGTCGGAGTACCACGCCTTCAGCCCGTCGGCCACGGCTCCGGCGTATTCGCGGAAAAGGCTCTTGCGGGATTTCCCGGCGATGACCCGCTCGCCGGGGTAGTCACCGGCGAGGAGGCGGTCGTAAAATTCACGGCTGTTCATGACGTAGGGCTCGCAGAAGACGACGGGGCAGTGGTAGAGGCGGTTGGCGAGGAGGTTTCTGGCCCAGAGGTACGGATTGTCGTTCACGCGGCGGGCGTTTCCTGCCATGAAGCCGCGGTCGTAGTCATAGGCGGGCAGGCCGGTGGCGGCGGCGAGCGAACGGGCGACGGAGTCGGCGAGAGGGATTTCCGTGGTGTGGGCCTGCTGGAGCAGGCGCTGGAGGAGGTCGTGCCGGTTGTCCTCCAGGGCGAACTCCCCGGCGGAGTAGCACCCGTTCACCAGAACGTGCAGGTGGTTCACGTCGGTCAGGGTGGGGTTGGCCGGGTCGGCCCAGCCTTCGGCGTTGAAATGCAGGCAGAGGACCAGATCGGGTTTCAGCCGCTCGTTCACTTTTTCCGCCCGGGCGCGGATCTCGGCGGTGCGGTAGAAAAGCTTTTCCCGCAGGGCCTGGGTGCCGGTGTAATCCGCCGGGCGGGAGGAGGTGACGGGCTCGAGTTTGTCCCGGACAAAGCTGACCTCCGCGCCGAGCGACTCGAGGGTGGAGGCGAGGATTTCCGCTGTCCGCAGCGCCATCTCGCCCTCCATGACGGCGACGGGCCCGTTGGGCAGCTTGTACCAGCGCTCCTCCATTTTCGCCCACTGGCCGCCGATGTGCCCCGGATCGAGGGCGATCTTCACCCCTTGCAGCGGGAGGAGTTTCACGTCTGCGCAGGGCGGCAGCTCGTCCACGGAGCGCCAGTAGCGGGGCGGACGGACGGTCTGCGGGGAAAACCGGAGACGGAACTCCACGCCGTTGGTTGACCTGATCCAGGCGGCATCCTCCACGAGACGGACGGTCTCCTTCCACGAGTCTCCGGAGCCGTAGACCCGCTCCAGGGCGGCGAGGAAATCACTCCGGCTCATGGTTTCCTGAAAAGGCTCCAGGTCGGTCCAGTCAGGGGCGGGGGCGAGGTCGCCCAGTCTGGGCTTTACGGGGGTGGCGGGCTTGGCCGGTGGGGGCACAGGCGGATTTTCACCCGCATACCACCAGAGGCCGAGCAGGACGAGGAGAAAGAGGACCGCCGGCAGGGCGGTGGACGGGCCGGGGAGGGAGTTTGGGGTGTTTTTCATGGGCGGGATGAAGCTGGAGCAGGGAATACGGTCGATTCGCGGCCCGCCTTCCACCAGTTCCTTGCACAAGCGGTGATTCCGGGCAATTCTGACGGTCCGCGTTCTGCGGCTGCCATGCAAGAGACTTCCATCCCATCCACTTCCCCCACCATCCGGCTTCTGTTCCTCGGCGACGTCTTCGGCGAGCCGGGGCGCCGGGCCGTGACGGAGAAAATCCCCGAACTCAAGGAGCGGCTCGGGATCGACTTTGTCATCGTGAACGGGGAGAACTCCGCCGGGGGGCGCGGCATCACCCCGAAGATCGCCATCAGCCTGCTGCGTGCCGGGGCGGCCGTCATCACGCTGGGGGACCATGCGTGGGACCAGCACGAGATCGTCGAATACATGGCCACGGAGCCGAGGCTGCTCCGTCCTCTGAATTTCCCCGCCGGCGCGCCGGGGCAGGGCTCCATCGTCCTGGAAACAGCGAAGGGAAAGGTGGCGGTGCTCAACCTGATGGGCCGCGTCTTCATGAACCCGCCGCTGGACAATCCATTCATCGCCGCCGCCGCTGCCGTCACCGAGCTGAGGCTGGAAACTCCGGTCATCTTTGTGGACATGCACGCGGAGGCGACGAGCGAGAAAATAGCCATGGGCCGGTGGCTGGACGGGCGCGTCTCCGCCGTGATGGGCACGCACACCCACGTCCAGACGGCGGATGAAATGATCTTCCCCGGCGGCACCGCCTACCTGACGGACGCCGGCATGTGCGGCCCGGTCAATTCCATCATCGGCAGCGAGATTCCGCCCATCCTGCACCGCTTCGCCACGAACCTCCCCACACGCAACCTCGTGGCCAAGGGCGACGTGACCGTCCGCGGCGCCTGGGTGGACGTGGACACCGCCACTGGCCGCGCCGTGCACATCGAGCGCGTGGCGGAGTTGTTTCCGATTCCTTCGTAGGGGCGCGGGCTCCGGAAGCCATTCGGATATTTTTTCGACAAGCCCGCCCCCCGGCGTGTGCGGCTTCACTTTGTCGAGGATCCTGAACTGGCCGTGGCGTGAGGATTCCCCCCGGGACATTCCCGGATTGAGGCAGGGAATGCGTGGGATTGGATGCAGGATTACACCGCCTGCATCAGCCCCCGCAAATACCCTGCCGCGAAGAGCCGGCCGAGCATTTCGTAGCCGGGTGTTTCGTTTGACTCTCCGGCCATGCTGGGGGCGTGGTCGGGGCGGAGGGTGCCGGTGTAGCCGTTTTGTTTGAGTGCGCGGATGACGGCGGGCATGTCGATCACGCCGTTGTCGTGCCAGGTTTCCACAAAGTGCTGCGCCGTGCCGCGAACGTTGCGGGCGTGGACGAAATGGATGTGCTCCGCCAGATCGTGGATACCGGCGATGATGTCCTCCCCCGCCGGGTGGAGGGAACCGACGCAGTAGCAGACGCCGTTGGACGGGCAGGGCGCGAGATCGACCACGCGGCGCAGCGCGGCGTTTGAAAAAATGATGCGCTCCTGGCCCAGCAGCTCCGGCAGCGGCGGGTCGTCCGGATGCAGGGCCAGCCTGACCCCGGCATCCTCGGCCACCGGCAGCACGTCGTTCAGAAATCGCTCAAGGTTTTCCCACAGGCGCGGTCCGGGCGTCGGCTGGGGCGGCTTGCCGTCGGCGTCGGTGACGTTGCGGCCGACATTGGCCAGATTGAACTCCGTGACTTTCGATCCACCGCGTTCCCTGACCTCACTGCTCGTGCGCTGCCAGTCTTCGTCCGGCATCCAGTTGTAGCAGAGCACGGTCATTCCATTCTCCGCCATCAGGCGAATGAGCGACTTGAAGTCCTCCGTCTGCTGCTCCCAGCCGGGCAGCCGGTGGACCATTTTTAAATGCGGCACCTTTCTTTCCAGATGGGTCAGCTTCATCCCGCACGACTCCACCATGCGCCTGGCGTCGCGAAAGGCGCCGGCATCCAGCCCCGGAAAGGTGAGCACGATGTCGCTCACGCCCACTTGGGCGGCCAGCTGGAGGTTCCGTTCGTTGAACGGATTGACGATCATTGAAAGTCTCATTACGAGTGTGTTTCCCGGCTCAAGCCAGGATGCCGCCGATGACCTCGCCGTGCACGTCGGTGAGGCGGCGGTTGATGCCGTTGTGGTAAAAGGTGAGATGGTTGTGATCGATGCCGAGCAGGTGCAGAATGGTGGCGTGAAAGTCCGGGATGGTGACCTGGTTTTCGGCGACGAAGTAGCCGACCTCGTCGCTCTGGCCATGGTGGTGGCCCTTTTTCACCCCGGCTCCGGCGAGGAAACAGGTGAAGGCGGTGGGGTGGTGGTCGCGCCCGGTGGAGCCGATGCCCTGGGTGGCCGGGCTGCGGCCAAACTCGGTGGACCACACGAAGAGTGTGTCCTCGAAGAGGCCGCGCTGCTTGAGGTCCTGGATGAGGGCGGCCACGGGGCCGTCCATGGTGGCGGCCTGGGTGTCGTGGTTGTCCTTGAGGTTTTCGTGGCCGTCCCAGTTGATCCGCGGGCTGCCGAAGGAGCCGCCATTGATGATCTGGACGAAGCGCACCCCGCGTTCCAGGAGGCGGCGGGCCATGAGGCAGTTTTTGGCGAAGCCTTTGTTCACCGGGTCGTCCACGCCGTAGAGCTTCCTCGTGGCGGCGGACTCAGCGGCGATGTCTGTGGCCTCCGGGATGCTGGTCTGCATGCGGGCGGCGAGTTCGTAGGAGCGCAGACGGGCGGCGAACGCCTGGTCGCCGGGGTGTGCGTCGGCAAACTGGCGGTTCACGGAGTGGAGCAGCCGCATGTCTGCCTCGCGCACGGGGGTCATGCCAGTTGGGGTTTTCAGGTCGCCCACGGGCTCTGAGGCGGCGGTGCGGAAGGGGACGCCCTGGTGGTTGGCCGGCAGGAAACCGGAGGCCCAGTTGATGGAGCCGCCTGCGGGCAGGCCGCGCGGGTCGGGCAGGACGACAAAGGCGGGCAGATTTTCATTTTCCGTGCCCAGACCGTAGCTGAGCCACGCGCCCATGCAGGGAAATCCATTCAGCGTAAATCCGCTGTTCATCTGGAAGGCGGCGGGCGTGTGGTTGTTGCTCCGGGCAAACATGGAGTGGATGAAGCAGAGGTCGTCCACACACCCGGCCAGGCGGGGCAGCAGACTGCTGACCCAGGAGCCGCTCTCCCCATGCTGGCGGAACTCGTACGGGCTCTTCATCAGTTTGCCCGGCTGGCCGAAGAAGCCGAGGTTCTCGCCCTTGCCCTCCAGGCCGCGTCCATCCATGCGGATGAGTTCGGGCTTGTAGTCAAAGGTGTCCAGGTGGCTGACGCCGCCGGCGCAGAAGATCTGGACGACTCGCTTCGCCTTCGGCGCAAAATGGGGGCCGCGCGTGCTGCGGGAGGGCTCTGCATTTCCCGCGAAGCCGGGCTCCCGACTGAGCAGCCAAGAGAGCGCGACGCTTCCGAGCCCGCCTGCGGAGGAGGAGAGAAAATGGCGGCGCGAGAGCAGGGGCGGGAGCTGGCGGTCAGTTGACATAGACAAACTCGGTGGAGTTGAGCAGGACCCAGCAGAAGCTGGTGAAGTTCCGGTCCTTCAGGGTGGCGATGCCGGTCTCCAGCTCTGCGGCCGTGGGCGGTCGGGAAAGCGCGAGTCTGTACGCCAGATTTACTGACAGGTCCGGCCTGCCATCCGCCGCGACCATGGCGCGGTAGGACAGGCGGCCGGCCTGGATTTGGACGAAGGCGCTGTTCATGAGGCCGAGCGCCTGGAGCGGGGTGGTCGTCACACCGCGGCGCGGGGATTTCACGGACGGGTCCGGGCAGTCAAAGGCATCGAGGAGCGGCGACTTGCCGGAGTTGATGTTCATGCGGTAGACGGTGCGGCGGTTGAACTCGGGCTCGTCAGTGTCGAAGGGATAATAGAAGGTGGCGTTGAAGCTGGATGTGGTGAAGGGCCGGAAACTGGGGCCGCCGGCCTGGAGATTCAGCCGGCCGCTGGCGGCGAGCATGGCATCCCGCACGGCCTCGGCCTCCAGCCGGTGCGGGGCGTGGCGCCAGAGGAGCTGGTTGTCCGCGTCCTTCGCCAGCGCGGCCTCGCTGGCGCGGGAGGACTGGCGCCAGGTGGCGGAGTTCACGATGAGCCGGTGCAGGTGCTTCACACTCCAGCCAGAGCGGATGAACTCGGACGCGAGCCAGTCCAGCAGCTCCGGATGGCTGGGCCGGGCTCCGGATTTCCCGAGGTCGCTGGGCGTGGCGACGAGCCCCTGGCCGAAGTGGTACTGCCAGACGCGGTTCACCATCACGCGGGCCGGCAGCGGGTTCGCCGGCGCGGCCAGCCATTCGGAAAATTTGAGCCGCCTTTGTGCCTCCGGAGCGTCAGGCGGCAGGTCCAGCCCTGGAGTGCTCCGGGCCACGAGCGTGAGCGCCGCCGGTGCCAGGATTTCGCCCGGGGCCGTGACACTCCCCCGCTTCAGCAGCCGGGCCGGGGCGGGCTGCACGCGGGTGCCGGCATAGGCCACGGCGGGCGGGGCAGCCAGTGCGGCCAGCGACTCGCGGGCGGCGGCGGCTTTCTTCAGCGCGGCCTCCCTGGCAGTGCGCTCCTCCGGGTTGAGGGCGGCGAGGATTTTTTCCAGCGGGATGCCGGACCCGCCGGAGCGGAACGAAGCGGCGATTTCCTCGGTACTCAGAGCGCGATCGTAGAGCGCAGCCTGCCGGATGGAGCCCGTCAGCCAGGGACGCCCTCCGCCCTTGTGCCGGCGGCCAAGCGCGATGTGTGCGTCGCCCGCTTTCCAGGTCTGAAGCGGGCCGGCTGGCGTGTACCGCCGGCCGCAGGGCTCGCCATTTCGGTAGAGGGCGATGCTGTTGTCGGCTGCATAGACCGCCGCCACGTGGACAAATTCACCCGCAGGTGTGGTCTCCGCCGGGGCGTCGAGATCCTTCGTGCGGACAAAGCCGTCGCTGCCCGCCGTCCATTTCCCCGGCTCGCGTTCGCCGAAAACGATGGCGTCAAATTTCGTCCCGTCCGCAGATTCCAGCGAGATGGCCGCACCGCCGCCCTGCTTCAGGTCGGCGAGGGACACCCACGCCTCCAGCGTCTTTTCCCGCACGTCACGGGGCAGGGGAGGCGTCTGAAAATACGCGCCCTCTTTTGGCAGCTGGAGCCGGCCTTCCGAGACGACGGCGCCACCCATGGGCGTGCCCGGCATGACCGGGGCCGGGGTCCCGTCGAATGTCCAGCGCGCCAGCGCCACGGGGCCTGGCGGGACTGCGGGCGCCCCGGTTGCGGCCGCAGCGCGCTTTGCCCCCTCGGTTTCGAGGCGGCTGGCGGCGGTCATTACTTCAGAGATTTCCTTTTCCACAGCCTGGCGTTTTGTTTGACGCTCTCTGGCCTCGACTGCGCCCTCGGTTGGCCGCTCGCCGTGCTTCACCCCGTCAAACACGGCACGCAGGCTGTAGTAGTCCGTCTGCGGAATGGGGTCAAACTTGTGGTCGTGGCAGCGGGCGCAGTTCACCGTGAGCCCGAGGAACGTCTGGCCGACCACGCTCACCAGGTCTTCCATTTCCTCCTCCCGCGTGGTGGCGCGCTGGGTGGCATTGGACTGGCTGTTGCCCGCCTGGTCCCACGGGCCGCAAACGAGCAGGCTGGTGGCCACGATGCCCGCGCTCGTCACCGGCTCGATCACGTCCCCCGCGATCTGCTCGCGCATGAAGCGGTCGTAGGGCACGTCGTCATTGAAAGCGCGGATGACGTAGTCGCGATACGGCCAGGCATTCGCCCTCGGGTGGTCGTACTCGAATCCCTGGCTCTCTGTATACCGCACCACGTCCAGCCAGTGGCGGCCCCAGCGCTCGCCATGGCGCGGGGAGGCCAGCAGCCGCTCCACCACTTTCTCCAGGCGGTCCGGTGCCGTGTCCGCCTCGAATGCCGCCAGCTCCTCCAGCGTGGGCGGCAGCCCGGTCAGGTCAAAGTGGAGGCGGCGCAGCAGCTCCAGCGGCGTGGCTTCCGGATTTGGGAAAAGCCCGGCCGCCTTCAACCCCTCGCGGATGAAATGGTCCACGGGATTCACCCCCTCCGGCACGGCGGGGCGCGTGACGGGCTGGAAGGCCCAGTGCGGCCCGGTTGCCGTGGGCTGCGTCTCCGCACGGGCCGGCAGCGTGACCAACAGCGCGGCGGCGGCGCAGCAGATCATGGATTTTGCAGTTGGGCGGGGGCGGCTCATCAGCAGCCACCTCAGCAGGAATCCGGAGCCGTGTCAATCCCGCCGCGCTGCACCCAGCGCCTGATCAGGTGGCCGGGGAATGCAGATTCCTGCGCCCCACCAGCGGGTCCTGAGGAAGCCAGCACGAGGCGCATGGGATCGCCTCCGTCTCCCGTTTCACCTTGCACCCCAGCCTGCGGGGGCGTATTGGATCATGCACCGTCGGTCCTCCCCCCATGCCCATGAAACCACAACACCGCCGCTGGCTCACCGACGCCCTCGTCATGTTCGGCATGAGCCTCGTGCTCGCGCAGGTGCTCCGGCAGGGGCGGGCTCCGGTTTCGCAGCCGGACCGGGCCAGGCTGCGGGCCATGGAAATGGCATCCACCACCGAGCCGACCGTGGCACCCCGCCCGCCATTGCCGAAGATGCCCCCCGCCCCCGGGCTGCCGCCGGGCGAGGCAGTCATTTTTCCCACTGCGTTGCGCGATCCGGGTTTCAGCTTCGCCGCTCCGGAGGGGACCGGCAGGACCTTCCATCGATCAAGCAACGGGCGTGTCATTATTTGGGAATCCGGAACTGGTGCCGGGAATGTCTGGTATGGCGGGACATACAATGGGACGTCGAGCTTGAGTGAGGGTGACAAATGAATTTGCCGCCTTGCGGCTGCGGCCCCGGCGAGCCAGGCCGTTGGCAGTCGCGCACACAGGAAGTCCCGGAGCATTGCCCGTCAGGGCGGATTTCGTTGCAGCCAACCGGCGGATTTTTGTAGAATCCGGGCTCCTCTCCCCCTCCCGTCCCCGGCATTTCCCCCTTGCCACCCCCCCTCCGGCTCGCCAGGGGTGTGGGCATGAATTACCTGGTGACAGGCGGGGCCGGCTTCATCGGCTCCCATGTGGTGGACCGGCTGCTGGCGGACAACGCCGGCGCTGTGACCGTGCTCGACGAGTTCAACGACTACTACGACCCCGCCATCAAGCGGGCGAACGTCGCTGGGTTCAACGGGGAGGTGCGCGTGGTGGAGGGCGACATCCGGGACAAGGCGCTCGTCCTGCGCACCTTTCTGGAGGGGAAATTCGACGCCGTCGTGCACCTGGCCGGGCGCGCCGGGGTGCGGCCGTCCATCCTGGAGCCGGAGCTGTACCTCGCCGCCAACATCAACGGCACGTACAACATCCTTGAAGGAGCCCGCCAGGCCGGCACGGAGCGCGTGCTTTTTGCCTCCAGCTCCTCCGTCTACGGGGTGAACCCGAAGGTCCCCTTTGCCGAGGGCGACCCGCTCCTGGCCACGATCTCACCCTACGCGGCGACGAAGCTGGCCGGGGAGCAGATCTGCTCAAATTTCTCCCACCTCTACGACCTGCGCACGGTCTGCCTGCGCTTCTTCACCGTCTACGGCCCCCGGCAGCGCCCGGACTTGGCCATTTCGAAATTCACCCGCGCCATCCTCGCCGGGAAGCCCATCGACAAATACGGGGACGGCACCACCTGCCGGGACTACACCTACGTGGACGACATCGTCACCGGCATCATGGGCGCCATGGCCTACCAGGGGCCCAAGTTTGACATCTTCAACCTCGGCGGCTCGCAGACGGTGAGCCTGAATGAACTCATCGCCGCCATCGAGGGCGCCTGCGGGAAGCCCGCACTCATCAACCAGATGCCCATGCAGCCCGGCGACGTGCCCCGCACCTCTGCGGATGTGACGAAGGCCCGCGAGCTTCTCGGGTTCAACCCGAAGGTCCGCGTGGACGAGGGCGTGCGCGAGTTTGTGAAGTGGTTCCAGGCCATGGCACCCGTGGCGAAAGTCTGAACCGGCCCCGCTGCCATGAACGTCACCACCCTCCTCCAGGACCTCATCCGCATCCCCAGTGTGAATCCCGACGGGGGCGGACCGGCCGGGACCACCGGGGAAAAACGGGTGGCCGAGTTTGTGGGCGGCGTCCTGGAGAAGCTGGGCGCGCGTGTCACCTATGACGAGGTGCTGCCCGGACGGCCCAATGTGATCGGCGTCTTTCCTGGCGGCGCTCCGGGCAAGCCGCGCGTCCTCTTTGCCCCGCACACGGACACCGTGGGCATCGAGGGCATGACCATCGACCCCTTTGGCGGCGAGATCCGCGACGGCCGCCTCTACGGACGCGGCGCGTGCGATACCAAGGGCACCATGGCCGCCATGCTCGCCGCCTTTGCGCAGGTCGGCCTGCCGCGCCTCGCCACCCTCGGGGCGGAGATCACCTTCGTCGGCCTCGTCGCGGAGGAGACCGGCCAGCACGGCTCCCGCCACTTCGCCCGGCACCACCCCGGCTACGACTTCGCCATCGTGGGCGAGCCCACCCGCTGCGCCGCCGTCCACGTGCACAAGGGCTGCACCTGGGCAAAAATGGAAACCCGCGGCACCGCCTGCCACGGCTCCACCCCGGAGCGCGGGAAAAACGCCATCTACGCCATGCTCCCCGTCCTCCACGCCCTGGAGGACGACTTCCAGCAGCGCCTGCGCGACCCCCGCTTTGCCCACCCCGTCCTCGGCCCCCCCACCCTGAACATCGGCGTCATCCGCGGCGGCTCACGGACGAACATCGTGCCCGAGCGCTGCGTCATCGACCTCGACATCCGCGAGACACCCGCCCTGCACCACTACGGCATCGAGCGCCTCCTGCGCGAGTTCCTCGCCGCCGCCGGGCTGGAGAAAGACGTCACCCTGCGCCTCAGCCCCACCTGCCCCCCGCTCGACACCCCGGCGGACCATCCTTTCGTGCAAAAACTCGCCGCCCTCGGCACCCCGCTCGTCGGCGCCCCGTGGTTGTGCGATGCCACCTGGCTCGCCGCCGAGGGCGCCACCCCCGGAGTCGCCGCCGGCCCCGGCGACATCGCCCAGGCCCACACCGCAGACGAGTTCATCGAAGTCGCCGAACTCGAACGCGGCGTCGCCTTTTACCGGAGCTTCCTCGAGGCGCTCTGAGGCTGGGGGCATGGAACGACTCGGTTAGTCCCCGATTCGCTTCCCGGTTTCGTAGTCGAGGCCATCATCGTCCACAACGTGGGCGGTGAAACCTTGCGTTCTAGCGATACTGCGGAAAGCGTCAGAGCTGCTGACAGATTCAATGGCGGACAATCGGGCCCTATCAATTTTCGCCATGTCTTCGGAATCATCGTCACCTTCATCCGAATCGCAAAGCATCTCGAAGAGATCGTAGTGAAAATCGTTGATCGCTCTTGCGACCTCATTCCCGAAAATGCTGCTCAGATCGGCATACTTCCAAGCGGGAGTAAACCAGAGGCCAACTTTGGCGACCCACTCGTCGTCCGAAAGTTCCTGCCCCCAATTGGCAATCTTGCGCATCCTCGATGGAATCTCGCCAATGCCGTCCTGTGTGTTGATATGCACATCAAGCATTCCGTTCTGGGAAAGTTGAAACACCACCCCATAGGCAGGATCGTCACCTTGCGCCGCCAGGAAGAGCCGTAGGAGAGAGTCGATAGCGAGTGCATAGTTGTTCGCCACGACCTGCCAATCCACCTCGACGGGCTTCGTCCATTGCTTGGGTAACGACGGCACGCTCTCGAACCGCTGCGATTTCTCGCAGTCGTAGCAAATAAACTTCCCGCTCTTGTTCGGCTGGGACAGCCTTGCCCCACAAGCCTCGCACAGCCCGCCACCTTTTGAGCAAGGTGCGCAAAGACCTCCATTCGCGTTCGCTGTAACCTCCAGTATCATTGCGCCACAGCGCTTGCAAGGTATGCGGTTCATCTTTTGTGGACTAACGTTTCGGATCAGGCGACGGCGAGAGGGAAGCGTCGATGACACGACAGGTGCCATACGAGCCGTTGCCTGCATCCGTTTTGTTCGCCTTGGTTCAGGGGTGTCTTTGTAGTCATGTCTGGATACCCGTTGGTTCAGTGGCCTCGTGACTCGGGTCTGTGACGTATGACCACAGGCAATCAAGAAACTCGCGGTAATCTGGAGATGAGACCCAGAAAGTCTCGTCTGAGGCAACGAAGTCAGCAAGATCAGACGCAATGGGGGATCCACTGATCGAGCGGACTGATCGAAGCGATATACGGACGAGATCACCCTCGATGACAAACTGTGCAGACGAAGCGCCACAACCGGGAATGCCGCAGGAGCAAACCGCAACAATCCGCTGGCCATCGTCAGGAGTTGCGTAGTGACCGTCGTCAAACAGCGAGGGCAAGTCTGGACCTGTAATGATGGAAAGAGGTATGCCTGCGTCTGGGCAGTGAGGCGAAATGATCTCAGCGATGTGTCGCCCATCGATCAGTATCTCAACGCTTGGCACGTCAGACCCGCTGCCCTCACGGAAATCTATGGTGCTGACTCGTGTTGCTTGCATTCGGCGTGTTGGTGTTGGGCGAACAGTTGGATATTAGCCCCCAGCCTGTCCATATATCCAGCCGCCGGGCGGGTTTTTCAGGGGGCTGGGATGGTGGGCAGGCATCTGGTTCTGAATAGGACTGACGGGGTCGTCGGCGAGTATATCCAGGGGGACACAAAAGCAAGACCTTTGGCGAATGGGGGGCCCGGGCTTTCAGCGAAGTGGGAAATCTGGCTGAGCGGTTCGTCCATCCGGGGAATGGCGGGCTTTGGGGGACCGGGGTGTTCTGCCTTTTTCCCCGTGTCGGGATGCGAACGCTGCGGGAAGGTGGGGCAGGCTGGTCCTCCAGCCGCCGCGAGGCCCCACGCCACCGCGCACCCGGCGCGTGCCCCACGGGATGCGCACCGCGCCCGGCACCAACGCAGCAGGCCCGGTGCCTGGTGCGCGTGGCTGGGGGGTTTTGCGGCGGCTGGAGGACCAGCCTGCCCTGCCTTTCCGCGCCAAGGATGCCCGTCTGTTTTCCCGGGGTGCCCCTTTGGGTCTGTGGGTTGCTGGTGTCTGGAAACAGGGTGCCGGGGCCTGGTGTTGCGATGCCCATTTACTGATGTATCCAACAAAGCTTCAGATATTCAAAACGCGTGGCATCTTGAGTGATGGCGAGAGTATCCAAAAAAAACATCACCGATCGAAAGTGGTGGCGCAGTACATGTCAGAACAGCAGGGGCGGATGTGGGTGGAACGGCTGCCCGCCTGCGCGCCGGAACTCAATCCTGTCGAACACCTCTGGGCTGGGGGGGAATGTGAAGGGCAATGATCTGGCAAATTTTTCCCCGAAGGAACTCTGGGAATTGTCCACCGCCGCCCGGAAAGCCCTCATCAAAAAACGCCGCCGGCCCAAACTGATTCGGGCGTTCTGGCGGCAGACGGAATTGGATTTAAGCGGAATGAAGCCGCCGACTCGTTTGAACTCCCCCTCCGTCGGGCGCACGCTGAACCTGGGCGACATCTACGAGAGGGTGAACTTCGGCTGATTCGCAGCGCTTCACCTTGGCGGCCCCATTTATTGGCGAACAGCCGCAGTCCGTGGCACGGTGGGGCATGAGCACACCACGTGGAGCAGACTGGAAATCCCGAGCCGTTTCACCTGCGGAGGCCCTCTCCCATGTGGGCAGCGGGATGCGCGTCTTCCTGCATGGGGCGTGCGCCACGCCCACGCCGCTGGTGGAGGCACTGTGCGCGCGGACGGATCTGGAAAACGTCACCCTCTGCCACCTGCACACGGCGGGACCGGCGCCTTACGTCGCGCCGGAGCAGGCGGGACGGCTGAGGTCGGTTTCTTTTTTTGCCGGAGAGCCGGTGCGCCAGGCCATCGAGGAGGGGCGGGCGGATTTCATCCCGGTGTTTCTCTCGGACATCCCCGGTCTGCTGCGGGATGGCCCGGTGCCGCTGGATGCGGCGCTCCTCCAGCTTTCCCCGCCGGATCGCCACGGCTTCTGCAGCCTCGGCCCGTCGGTGGATGCCGCCCGGGCTGCGGCGGACACGGCGCGGATCATCATCGCAGAGATCAACGACCAGATGCCCCGCACCCACGGCGCCACGCTCGTACCGCTGGAGCGCGTGACGGCCTTCACCTGCACGAACCGCCCGCTCCACACTCACGAGCCGGACGCGCAGACGGAGGTGAGCGGGCGCATCGGGGAAATCATCGCCGGCCTGGTCGAGGATGGCGCGACGCTCCAGACCGGCATCGGCGCCATCCCGGACGCGGTGCTCTCCCGCCTGCACCAGAAGCTGGACCTCGGCATCCACACGGAGATGTTTTCCGACGGGGTGATCGACCTCGTCGCCTCCGGCGCAGTGACGAACCGCTGCAAAGCCGTCCACCCCGGGCGCATCATCACCAGCTTCATCAATGGCTCCCGCCGGCTCTTCGACTTTGTGGATGACAACCCGCTGGTCGAATTTCACCCCTGCGACCGCACGAACGACACGAACCTCCTGCGCAAACTGGACCGCCTGGTCGCCATCAACAGCGCGGTGCAGATCGACCTCTCCGGACAGGTGTGTGCGGACTCCATCGGCCACCGCATTTACTCCGGCATCGGCGGGCAGATGGACTTCATGCGCGGCGCAGCCCTGTCAAAAGGCGGCAAGCCCATCCTCGCGCTGCCCTCCACGGCGAAAGGAGGAACCGTGTCCCGCATCGTGCTGGAACTCGCCCCCGGCTCCGGCGTGGTGACGACGCGCGGCCACGTCCACTGGGTGGTCACAGAATACGGAGCCGTGAACCTCCACGGCCTGACCCTGCGCGAACGCGGGGAGCGCCTCATCAGCCTCGCCCATCCGGATTTCCGCGCAGACCTCAGCCGCCAGCTCAATGCCGTGCGGCACTTTACCATGGGCTGAAGCCCGGAGCCTGCGCACCACACCAAAGCCCCCGGAATCGAACAGGAGAGAACAGAGGGGAGGGAGAAGAAGCTTGCCGCGACCAGCCTCACACACAGCCCCAGGCCAGAAGCCACCCCACCCGGCGCTGCTGCGTGAAATGCTGAATCTCCTCCCCTCCGTTCCCGCCTGTTCCAAACATCCCGGCATTTTGGATAACCCCGGCGTGCAGGCCCACTATCGCCGCACGCCGGGGCTGGTTGGGCCGCGCCGGACAAACAGGTCCGGCGCGGTGAGTTGTCTGGAGCGCTGCTTCGTGGGTTGTTTTAAAGGCCGCCGGGACGGACGGCGCTCCCAGGGTCCAAGGGCTGTTCAGCGCCGGGTGACGCGGTAGCGGTAATAGGCGCGCGGACCGGTAAAGGTGTCGTACACTTCGCCACCGGCGAGGGTGACACCGCTGACGAACACGGGGGCCGCGCCATTCACCCAACTGGTGATGGCGGCCCAGCCCGGAGCGGCGGAGAGCGCGGTGTTGCGGTCCAGATAGACGTTCACGTCCGCGGGGATGGACGGCGGCGCGGCGATGCGGCCCCTGCCGGTGGGCGTGATGCCTGTGTTCCCGAAGACGTAGGCCACGCCATTCATGATGCCGTCGCCGTTCCAGTCGCCGGTGAAGGTGGCGTCGCGACCGGCGGGGATGTTCGTGCTGGCCCAGAGGTCGTAGCCGGTGAGCGGCGGAACGGGGGCCGGCAGAATCTGCGGGATGAAGCCCTGCTTGTTGCTGGTGGCAGGCGAAGCCGCAGTGACGGTGCCGATGACGCCGCCCATGCTTGCGGTGACGGTGATGGCACCGGCTCCGCTGCCGGCGGTGCTTGTGCCGCCGCCGCTGCTCAGGGTGTCGGCGGGGATGGTGATCGTGCCGCCGCTACGGCTGCCGGCCTGCGCCGGGCGCAGCGCCAGCAGCAGACTGCCGGCGGCGTAGATGATGATACGCGTGTTCATGTTTTTGATGAATGGTGTGATCGAGGAGCGGCGGCACTTCAGCCGCCGTCCCTGGAGCGATTAGTTCAGCGGCGGGCGGAAACGGTGGTGACGGCGGCGGACGGGGCGCGGTCTTCGAGGAGTTTCGCCAGAGCGGCCAGTTTCTCGTCCTGCGCCCGGTCCTTTGAGGTGTTCTCGGCGAGGGCTGCCTTCAGGGCGGCGTTTTCGGCCTCCAGCGTGGTATTCGCTTTCTGCAGGGCGAGGACCGCGGCCTTTTCCGCACCCAGTTGCCGGGCCAGTTCCTGCGTGGCGGAGACGTTGAGCATGGAGATGGCATCGTAGTCCACGGTGCGGAAGTCATTCACCTCGCGGCCATAGACGAAGACCTGGTCCCCAGCGGGCTTGAAGCCGGTGCGGAAGGCCCCGTCCTTCACTTCAAGAACCTCGTGGATGCCTTCGCTGTTCTTGTCGTCGAGCAGGCGCACGCGGTCGCCCTTTTTCAGATCGGTCGGCAGCGTCACCCAGCCGTCGTGGAACGCGGCTTTCCGGTAAATGTCCGGCACCACATTGGTGTTCCGGTTAACGGCCAGGGGGTAAACTTTCTCCACCTGCTGGGCGATGAGCTTCTTCTGCATCCGTCCGCTGTTGGCCACGGTATCCTTGTAGTTGTAATCGGTGATCTGGAGTGCACGCACGGTCTGGAGGTCAGCGGCGCTGTCGGACTGGCCGCGGATGGTCTTGATGCGCTCATCCGAGGAGCAGATGATGTAGGTGCCGGACCAGATGGCTTTGTCGGCGTAGATGGAGGTCAGTTCCGGGGCTCCGCCAGGCGAGTGGTGCACCGTATTGGAGTTCACATCATCAAGATAGTTGTATTTCGTCCCGGCCCCTTCCGGATTGTTATTCGGCCCGCCCAGGACCACCAGCTTTGCCTGGGTGGGAGACATGGCACCGATGCCGACGTTACCGTCCTTCGTAACCACCAAGCGGTTTCCATTCACTGAGTGCCACAGTGTGGCGCCACCGTTATCCGCAGACCACACGTAGCGCTGCGCGGTGTCGTCGCGGTTGTCGAAGCTGAACCCCGCTCCGGTGCCTGTTGAAAAAACCTCGCCGGCCACATCGAGCTTGCCGCTGGGAGACGACGTGCCGATACCCACTTTACCATCCACCAGCGTCATCGCCAGCGAGTTCCCCACCCCGGGCGAAGAGGAGTCCTCAGGTGACTGACCTCCGTTATTCAGCCAGAAATCGATCGCATTTCCACCAGAGTTGTCGCCCTGATGGCGGGTGGAGATGAAGTGTCTGAATCCACCTGGTGACAACTCGCCCGGATTTCCCCGGTAGCCGAAAGCGATCGCGCCGCGGCGCTGGCCGTCATCCGGTGCGGCCACATCCCCCGCCTGAATCTCAAGAACCCCGGCCGGGGTGGTGGTGCCGATGCCGATTTTTCCCGAAACATCCGCATCACCCGTAACGGACAGGCGATTGGCAGGCGTGGAGTTGCCGATGCCGACATTGCCCCCTTGGTGCTGCAGGAGCAAATCCCGGTTGAACCAGGAGCCATCAGCGTCCTGCCGGCCGCCGGCCACAAAGGCGCCATTCGAGGTGTCCCCCACCAACAGGCCGCGCCAGTAACCGGAGTTGTCCGTCGAGTAAAAGAACGCTAAATTGCCATCGCTCGACCGACCTGCGTTCAGTCCGGTGTTGAGTGAGGCTTTCCACAGTGCCCTTGTGTCATTCAGGCCGAGTTGGGCCGTCTGCGCGGGATTGCCGATGCTGACGTTGCCTGTAAACGACTTGGCTCCACCGATGCTGGCGGGCAGATAGCCGTTAGGAGCGAGACGCTGGTCCGGGCTGAGCTGGGTGCCGTTGAACCACACACGCAGGCGCACGTCTGCATTGGCGAAGGCGGACGGCGGGATGGCGGCCATGTTGGCCAGAGAGGTATCGCCGAGCATAACGGAGTAGAGTCCATTGGTCACCGTGACGCTCACGGCACTGACGGGATCGGCGGTGAGAGCGCCGTTGTTGTTCCACAGCCGCGTAGCCGTGGTGCCCTGCATGAGAGCAAACTTGAACTGCCCGGTGCCGGTGAAGTCGGCGGCCGGGGTGCCGGTCTGCACGCGCCCCTGGTAGGGGACGAGCGCGGGCGTCTGCGCGAGGGCGGCGGGAGCCGCCGCGAGGAGGGAGATGAGGGCGAGCGCCCGGGTGAGGTGATGGTGTTTCATGGTGGGTGAGTTCGGTGATTTTGGAGCTTTAAGAAGAGCGCCCGGCAGTGGGTCTCATCAGTTCATGCCCCGTCTGGTTCCGAACCCGGCAAAAAAGGTGGAGAAAAGTTTTTCGCCTGCGAGCGCCGCCGTCCCGAGCGGCTTTATAAACCAACTGCGGCAGCGGCACTTTCTTCTGAGTCGGGCGCGCGGGAGGTGCCGCTTCGCGAGTTGTTTTTAAGGGCCGCCGGGACGGGCAGCGCTCCCGGGCTCACGGCGGGGACCATGCGGAGAGGTCGCCGAGGGGAGCGCCGTTGGTGCCGCCCCAGAGGAGCATTTGGGAGCCGGTCCAGACCGCGGCGTGGCCGGTGCGGGCGATGGGGGCGCGGTCGGCGGCCAGCGGGTGCCATGTGTCGGTGGCGGGATGATAGCGGGCACCGTCGGCGAGGTTGCCGGTTTTGCCGAGACCGCCCCAGACGATGATTTCCGAGCCGTTCCAGACAAGGCTGTGGCCGGAGCGCGCGGCGGGTGCGCCGGTGACGGCGAGGGGACGCCAGGTGTCGCGGGCGGGATCGTAGGCGGCTCCGTCGTTGCAGATGTTGTCGGATGAACCGCCGCCCCAGATGATCCACTCGGTGCCCGTCCATGCGGAGCCGGGATTTTGCCGCAGGGAAGGCGCGCCGTTAGGATTGATAGGCGACCACTGGCCGGTGGCGGGATCGAAGCGGGCACCGCCGGGCAGATAGCCGTCGTCATTGCGTCCTCCCCAGATGAGTACTTCGCGGCCGGTCCATGTCATGGCGTGCCGGTGGCGCGGGGCGGGTGCGTTTTCCACAGGCAGCGGGATCCATGCATCAGTGGCGGGATCATAACGTCCGCCGCCTTTATAATAGGTGGCGGTGTCGCCGGTTTCTGCGCCATCGGTGCCGCCCCAGACGATCATTTCCTTCCCCGTCCAGACGGCGGTGTGGCCGGTGCGGGCTTCCGGGGCATTTTGTGGGGAAAGGGGCTGCCAGGTGTCGGTGTCAGGGCGGTAGCGGAATCCATCGGCGGCGACGACGCGGCGGTGCTTGCCGCCCCAGAGGATCCAGTCGGTGCCGGTCCAGACGGCGGTGGCTCCGGTGCGGAGGGAGGGCGCGCCTTCGGGATTGATGGGCCGCCATGTGCTGGTGGCAGGAGAAAAGCGGCCGCCGGGCCGGGCGGTGGTGCGGTCTTTGCCTGCGCCACCCCAGATGAGAAGTTCCGTGCCCGTCCACGCAGAGGCAGGCTCGGACGCGGGCGGCGGCGGTGGCGGCGTGCCGAGCAGCGTCCATGCATTGGTGGCGGCGTTCCATGTGCCTCCGTCGGCCAGCTTCATGCCATTGTCGCCGCCCCAGACGATGAATTCCGCACCGGTCCACACGGCGCTCAATTCCCGGCGGGCACCGGGTGCGCCGGCGGAGGGCAGCGGCGTCCACGAATCGGTGGCGGGATTGTAGCGGGCACCGTCGCTGAAAAAGTGCCACTTGTCCCAGCCGCCCCAGACGATCATTTCCGTGCCGGTCCAGACGCAGGAATGCTGGGCGCGGCCTGCGGGCTCGCCGGTGGCACTGACCGGACGCCATGTGTCGGTCTGCGGATGGTAACGCGCTCCCGCCGTCTTGTATCCCTCGATGCCGAATCCGCCCCAGATGACCATTTCCGCACCCGTCCAGACGGCGAGCGATGAACCCCGCGGCTGAACGTCCGGGCTGGTCGCGAGGGCGCGCCATGCGTCCTGCCCGGGATCGTAGGCGGCACCGTCGGGAAAGACCTGCTCATCATCCCCGCCGCTCCAGATGATCATTTCCTTCCCGGTCCAGACCACCGCCGGGCTGTGGCGTTCCTTGAGTGAGGGAATGACCGGCAAAGGCGTCCACCGGTCCGTGCCCGGATCGTAGCGGGCACCGTCGTTGAACAACCCGTCGCTGCCGCGTCCGCCCCAGATGATCATTTCGCGCCCGGTCCAGACCGCGGCGTGGGTCTTGCGCGGCGAAGGAGCGCCCGCCATGCTGATGGGCTTCCATGTGTCGGTCTGCGAATCGTAGCGGCCTCCGTCGCCGAGCCGCCGGCCCGTGGTGTCACCACCCCAGACGATCATTTCTGTGCCGGTCCAGACGGTGCTGCACATGGTGCGCGGCTCCGGTGCGCCCTGGGCACTCATTTTCTGCCAGCGACCGGTGGCCGGCTCGTAGCGGGCGCCGTCGTTCATGTAAGTGCTCTTCTCCGAGCCACCGCCCCAGATGAGCACCTCGCGGCCGGTCCACACCATTTGCTGGAGATAGCGCCGGGAGAGCGCAGGAGCCGGTTCGGTAAATGCCTGCCATGTGCCGACGATGGCGGGGTTTTCCGGCGGCATCAGGACGAGTGGGGTGCTCACTTCAGGGCGCGGCCACAGCAGCGCCGCAGTGGTGAAGACAAACAGCGCCGCGAGTCCCGCCAGTGCGGCATGGACCGGGCGACGCCTGGTCCATTTCACCAAACGCCGCGCCACTCCCGCGGGCCGCGCCAGCACCGGCTCGCCGCGCTGCCAGCGGTCGAGATCATCCGCGAACTCCGCAGCGCTGGCGTAGCGGTCGGCGGGGGATTTTTCCAGGCAGCGCATGACCACCGTTTCCAAGTCGCGGTCCAGCGCCGGCAGCAGCGAACGCAGCGGCGGCGGCGCGGTATCGGTCACTTGTTTCAAGAGCCCCACGAGGTCCTCGCCGGTGAACGGCTTCCGCCTGCCGAGCAGCTCGTAAAGCATGGCCCCGAGGCTGTAAACATCCGCCGCCGGAGTGAGGTCACGATTTTCCCCGCGGGCCTGCTCGGGAGCCATGTAATGCGGCGTGCCCATGATCTGACCACTCACCGTCAGGCTGGAATCCATGCCGTATTTCTTCGCCAGTCCGAAGTCGGCGATGTGCGGCTCGCCCTCGGCATCGAGGAGCACATTCCCCGGCTTCAAATCCCGGTGCAGCAAGCCCTGCTCGTGCGCGTAATGCACCGCCCGCGCCGCCGTGGCTATAAGCGCAGCGGCTTTGCGCGGATCCGCGAATTCCGCCGCGCGGCTTTGCAGCGTGCCGCCCTCCACGAGCTTCATGCTGAAATAGGCCTGCCCCTCGTGGGCGCCGACTTCGTGGATCGGGACGATATTCGGATGATCCAGCGATGCCGCCGCCTCCGCCTCGGCGCGAAAGCGTTTGGTGTCCGCCTCCGTCGTGAGCAGCGGCCGGTCGCGCAGCATCTTCAGCGCCACGGTGCGGTTCAGCGACGACTGCCGCGCGCGAAACACCACGCCCGACGACCCGCGCGCAATTTCATCCAGCAGAACGTAGTCGCCGAAATACCCCACCGCCTGCCCTGGCAGCGGCAGCGGCGGATGGTCTGCGGGTGCTGCGGGCGGCGGCGGCACCAGAAAATCGCGCGACTCCGCCTCCAGCCGCAGGAGCTTCTCGATACGCTCCCGCAGCGCCGCATCGCCACCGCAGGCGGTGTCGAGAAACCGCCCGCGCTCCGCCACATCGGCAATCTCCAGCGCCGCCATGAAGATTTCCTTCTGGCGGGCGGCGGGAGAGGGTTCGGGGGAGTCTGGCATGAGTGGCTAATGGTTCATGCCCCAAATGGCGACTGAAGCGGCAAACTAGTGGTTTATTTTTCAATCGCTGCACGCAGCCAGGCCCTCGCGTAGGCCCACTGGCGGTTCAGCTCCCGCAAGGGAAGACCCGTGAGTTCCGCGATCTCCGGCCAAGTGAGGCCTGCGAAGTAGCGCAGGCGAACAATTTCTCCCGCCACCGGGTCTTCTGCGGTGAGTTCGTCCAGTGCCTCATCGACAGCCAGCAGCTCATCATCCGGGGCCGGGGCCATGAGAACGGTTGCCTCGTCGCTGAGCGCATCGAGGTCCACCCGCTGGAGGTCCCCGCCACCGCGCTTAAGCCGGGCCTTGTCACGGGCGCGGTTGATGAGAATGCGACGCATGGCCTGCGCGGCAGCTCCGAAAAAATGCCGCCGGCTCTCCCACTGCGGCCCGCCCTCTTTCGAAACACGCAGCCACGCCTCATGCACCAGGGCGGTGGCCGTCAGCGTCTGCGGTCCAGTTTCTCCAGCCATGTGTCCGCGTGCCATTTGCCGCAGCTCCTCATACAACAGGGGCAGGAGGTCGTCAGACGAAGCCCTGCTGGACGCCCCCCCCCGGCGCAGGAGGGGTTGCTGAATCTGGGGACTGCACTGGAGGGAATGAGACAACAGGCGGGCAGGATCGTCAAGGGTCCTTTCTTCTCCTGTCGGCGTGCATTCAAAACCGGAATAGTTGGTGCGATCAAAACCGGACGGAGTGCCGGCGTGGTGTAATCGTTTCATTTCGCCATTGATGGACCACACCGCAGCAAAACCACAGGACGTTTTGCCGGATCCGGGTGGGCTTTGAGGATCGTGTAGGAGCCGTCCGGGTGCTGGCAGCGCATCAGGCGTGTGCTGCGGTGAGCATCAACGCGGAGCCGTTGCACGCCCATGGGCACTGTGCCGTCCTCAGCCACGCGCACGCTCGTGCGCACGCTCCACACGTAGGGCCACCAGGGATCGCGCCGGAAGGGACGCAGGGCATTGCGTTTTTGGCGGCGCGCCTGCTGCCATGCTTGCTGAGGAGTGCAGTCCAGTTCACGGTGCTTTTCCTGCGTGTTGCGGTGCTCGCGCAGGCCCTCAAGCAGGACGTTGGCAGGGGCGACACCGACGATGTCGTCCGCCGCCAGCAAGGGCGGCAGGCGTCCCTGCCAGAGCTGGTGAAGGCGTTCGACCTTGCCTTTGGCCTGAGGCGTGGGCGCGTAAAGCAGGGAGATGCCGTAAAACTTCAGCGCGGCACCCAGTTGGGTGAGATTGTCAGGCTGGTGGGTGAAAAAGATGCTGTGGTAGTCGACATACAGGGCCAGCGGGAGGCCGTGTTCCTCAAAGGCGCGGGGTAGAAAATCCAGATAGGCCAGCAGAGTCTCCGCCTCGTAGAGCCGCGCGCCTGTGATCAGGCGGCTGCAATCGTCCAGCATGTCCAGCAAGGGATAGAGCTTTGGATCGCGGGGAAAGAAGGCGTGCGGCGTGGCGTCCAGCTGCCAGCGACGCACGCTGGCATGGGGGCCGCGTGGCTTGCCAGAATGGGCGAAGCCCCCGGCCAGGGCGAAGCGGCGGATGCTGGCACGATCCAGCTTGCAGGAGCATCGGCGATGCACCTCGCTTGCGACGAGAGCGTAGGATGCCGGCGTGGTGACGACGCGCGGCCACGTCCACTGGGTGGTCACGGAATACGGAGCCGTCAACCTCCACGGCCTGACCCTGCGCGAACGCGGGGAGCGCCTCATCAGCCTCGCTCATCCGGATTTCCGCGCAGACCTCAGCCGCCAGCTCAATGCCGTGCGGCACTTTGCCATGGGCTGAGGCACCAGAGCGACACCCGGTCGGATGCTGTTGGAAAAAGCGCGTTGCCCTGTCGAGCAAAGCTCCATGGAGCGAGTTTCGACCGCGCGGAGTTGATGGCGGGGGGGCGAGCAGGTTTCGAAGGCGCAAGGCGTCGGGCTGGCGGAGCGCACCAGGTCGCCCGACGAATTCCTGAACGAGGGCAGCGAAGTTTGGCAGGAAAAGGTTCAGGTCGAAGGTGGATTCACGGGGACGTCACTTTGAGCCGTGCGAAGCGCACGGGAATCCCCGATCCAGCCGGGACGGTGGCCTTGACGGTCTGCATGGTGCCGTCGTCGGTGAGGATGGACTCCGTGACCCCCGTGGCGGACCAGGAATTCGCGGCGAGGGTGTCGCTCCATTCCACGGTGAAAGTCACGCCGGCAGTGAATGCGGCTTTACTGCGGGTGTAGGTGATCGCCACGGTGCCCGCGTTGCGAACGGCAGCGAGTGTGGCGAGAGAGGCGGCGGTGGGGTTTTGCGCGGTGGCATACTCGAGGAGGTTCAGCTCGCCGTCGCCATTGGCGTCGAAGGTGTCGGCTGCGGTGCCGCTGTTCGAGATGGTGCCGAACCAAGTGAGGCGCCAGGATTGCATGGGCGTGGCCAGCGTGAGGACGACATCATTTCCGTCGCCACCGCGATAACTGATGATCCAGGTGTAGCCATCTTCGGTGAAGGCGCTGCCTTCCAGTTTGCCGGCGAAGGTTCCACTGATGGCTCCGGCGCTGGTCTTGTTGAGGATTCTAAAACTGGTGCCTGCAACGAGACCGGGGCCGGCGACGAGGTCGAGCGCCCCTCCCAGGGTCACGCTGCCGCTGGCGGCGAGTTGGTCGTAAAGCGTTCCGGCAATGGTACCATTGATGCGGGCTTTGAAGGTGCCGCCTGCATTCACAGTGACCGCATTGGAGGTGGTGGGCAGTCCCTGCGGGGCGAAGGTGCCGCTGTTCACGGTCAGTGGTCCGGCGAGGCTGCCGCTGAGGGCGAGCGTCCCGGCACTGACGGTGGTGGTGCCGGTGTAGGTGTTGGTGCCGGCAAGCACAAGTGTGCCTGCGGTGGTCTTGGTTAGGCCGGCTCCGTTGTTGATTCCGGCCACGTTCTGAAGCGTGCCGGCGGCGAAGGTCAGGGTGTCGATGAGTGCTCCGCTGGTGCCGATGCTATTGCCCTTCATGTCGAGGGTGGCTCCGTTGAGCGTCAGCGAGGAGGTGATGGTGCCGGCCCCAAGGTTGCCGTCCTTGATGTCGCCAAAAACAGTGAGGGTGCCGCCGGTCAGGTTCACGGTGGCGGTGGCCAGGCCGGGGTTGCCAGAGGTGACGTGATTGCCGAGGAGCAGGTCCACGGGAGTTCCGACGGATCCGATGGTGGCATTGCCTCCCTCGACGGTGAAGGTGCCTTGCACATGCTGCGTGCCGCCGGCGGTGGCGGTCGTGTCGATGTCATTGGCGATGATCATCGCGGTGTTCACCTGCAACGTGCCGTTGGTGATAGTGAAGGTGCCGGTGCTGGCCGTGCCTGAGGACGCGTTGCCGTCATTTGCATTCCGGGCAACGAAAAGGGTGTTAACATCCACCACGCTGGACGCGCCATCCATGGTGAAGCTGCCGTTGCCGCTTGGACGAGTGGTGGCGCTTCCGCCCCCCATGCCCACAATGAGATTGTCGATCCTGGCATTCACCGTTCCGCCGGTGAAATTCATCGTGCCTGTGATACTTGTGCTGCCACCTCCGCTTTGGGAGATGCCGGGATTCAGGGTGATAGCCTGGTCGCCGAGGAAGATGTCCGTCCGGGAGGTTCCACCCGTCGCCCCGCGGATGGTGACTGTGGGGTTTATCTGGCCGGTATTGAACTCCAATGCGCCGGAAGAGCGGCTGGCGCCGACCACGAAACGGGTGGCGTTCAGGACGTTTGTCGTGCCAAGTTTCAACCTCTGCGTGCCACTGGTCCCCGGAGAAGTGGTTGCCCCACCCAAGACGATGCCGTTGGTGCCGCTGGCGGAGATGGTGTTGTTGCCCGCCAGGGTCAGGGTATCGTTGTTGGCCACGCCTGTGGATGCAGCACCACTGGAACTGCGCGGATTTCCGACGTAGAGGTTGGCAAGGGTCGCGTTGAAGGTGCCCAGCCCGGAGAGATTCAGTGTCTGGGTGGTGGCCGGGCCGGGGCTCGTGGTGGCGACGACGATATCACGGGTGGCATCGCTGACGGTGAGGGTGCCGGTCGCTCCCGTGACCAGGAGTTTTGCCGAGCCCGGGCTGCCCACGCTGATCACGTTGTTCACCGAACTGCCAGTGAGGGTGAGCGTCTTGCCGCTGCCGATGCTGATGGTGTTGTTTCCCGCCGTGTTGGTCTGTACCCGCAAGTTGCCAAAGGTGGCGCTTGCACTGGTCAGGTCGAGCGTGCCGGTGTTGGCGCTCCCGCCGGTGGCCCCGAAGGTGAGGCCGCCATCGAGCGAGTTGTTGGTGGTGAAGGTCACCGTGCCTTGATCGATGGCGGTCATGCCGGTGTAAGTGTTTGTTGCAGAAAGGATCAGGCTTCCGGCGCCGGTTTTTGTGAGGTCCCACGAGCCCGAAACGTGGCCGTTGGCCGCGAGGGTGCGGCCTGCGCCGACATTCCACGTCTGGTTCTGCCCGATAATCACAGGATGATTCAGCGTGAGGTTCACGGTGGAGGCCGACATGTCGATGCCCGCGCCTCCGAGGGTTAGGGTTTGGGTGCCGTTGAAGGTGAGCGGCCCGGCGGGGTCGTTCAAGATGAGTCCGGCCCAATTCAGATTGGCACCCAGCGTCATCGCGCCCGCGAGCGACGTGGCATTCCACGTCGCGGTGTCGGGGTCCACGGGCACAAACGCACCGGTCCACGCGGTGGCGACATTGAGTGTGCTGCCGGTGGCAGCCTTGATGGCTGCTTCGGGCAGGTCGACGGTCAGAATGAGTTGCGGACGATTGGCCACGGTTGTGTTTTCCCGCGAAGCATAGTTGACGATTCCATTGGAGCCGTAGGCGCCCGTGGAGAGGATACTGAGGGACAGTTTGTCATCGCCGAGCAAGGCATCCACGACCTGCGGGGTGACGGTGAACTCCACGGCTTGGCCTGCGACCGGCAGCCACTGGGCGAAGAGCTTGCCGGCAGCAGGCTTGTTGGTGAAGTTGATCGTGGTCTCGCCCCAGGTATCGTCGTTGACGAAGGCTGCGTAGCTTTCGTTGCCGGCCTGGCCGACTGTGGTTCCGGCGAGCCTCACTTTGGCCTGCACGATTTTCCCGCTGACGCCGCCAAGGTCCCAGCGGAGAAACGTTTCGCGATCAAAGTCAGCGCCAGCGTCATCCTTCGTCATCAAGGTCGTTTCGGTTCCATATTCGGTGCCGGCATTCACCCCACCCGTGACATGGGCATCCGCGACCGGGTTGAGGATGATGGTCTGGGTGGCGGGCTGCGCTTTTTGCACCTGCAAATGCAGCACGACGAAGTCCACTGCGCAGTTGGTGCCGAGGGCAATATTGAGCCGGCCATCGGCTAGCAAGGAAGGCGATACCTCCATGGTGCGCACGGTTTGCGCGGTGGTGGAGATAGGTGTCCAGCCGAGGCCGGCATAGCTCTGCGGGCTGGTAGTGCTATCCAGCCAGATGTTGTCCGCAGCGGCACTGCCGACGGCGCGCAGGCTTACCGTGAGGGAGGCCGCGACGACGGTGTCGCCGGGGTCCAGGGGAAAATCCAAGGTGCATGCGATGTAGCGGCTGCCTGCGAGGAAGTCGAATTTCGCAAAGGCTGGCACGGCGTCGAGTGCTTCCACCTGGGCGAGCCAGGAGGCATCGCAGTTCACCGGGTCCCCGGACGTAGTGCTGGCTAGCTGGTCCACATCGCTCAGCCAGTCTTCGCGAAACTCCGAGCCCGGCCACTTCATCCGCTGCTGGAGCTGGCCATAGTAAAGGCTGCGCGGATAGACGGCCTTGCCCGTGCCGGCGGGGCCGCTGCTGTCGTAGGTGCCCGCCGGGTCCGCGCCGACGGGGGCGGAACTGGCGCCAATGGTGCCGATGGAACCGACCAGCCAGTTGCGCGCGGTGGGAGGATTCCGCACCCGAAAGGTGCTCGCCTCGCAATTCCACGCCGTCATGTAAGCACCCGCCCAGCCGTGGCCCGTGCCGTAGTTGCCGCGATTCTGCACGTTGAGTTCGTTGCCGTTGATGGTGATATCATCGAACAATCCACCGACCGACCAGCGATGGTGCGGCCCGGTGTCGGAATACACCGTGTCCGCCGTGCCGTGAACAAACACGTTCGGTCCGGGCACCCCCGAGCCAAAGACGAAGTCATGCCGCCCTTTCCGCGCGTAATTGTTCACGAAGAGGCAACATTCTCCGCCATCGTTGTTGAAGGAATAGCGGCGGCCACCGTCAATGATCGAAATGGGATCAAGACACTGCGAATCCGCCACCGTCACCCACTTCGCCCCATCGCTGACGGTGACCGCCGAATAGCCGAAATACTGCGCGGTGATATTGCGCACCCAACCGTTCTGGACCTTCCCCATGCTGATGAACGTCCACCCATGGGCCTCATCGGTGGAACTGGCGTAATCGGAGAAGCCGTAGATGTCTTCGATGCCCACCTGCTGGAGGCGTCCGCTCCACGTGTAGCGCCAGATTTGTCCGCCGCCATAGACCGACTCAAATGTTTGCGGCAGCGGGATATCCACGATGATCCAGTTTCCGTCGATCCGTGTGATGGTGCGGTCGAAAGAGAGATCTCTAGATCCAGCCGTCCATGGAAAGGCGGCAGGATCCCCACTCGCGGCCCCGAGTTGATCCATGTCGATGTCCGCGATCCAGTTGGCCGTGCTTGGGCGCTTCACGAGGACAGTGTGCCCCACGGCGAGGCCGCTGGTGCTGTCCACTTCAAAGGTCCGGGTGCCCGCCGGCACGAGCTTCTGGGTGAGGCTATGCGTCGTGCCGCTCACCGTGCTGCGACCGCTGGAGTTGGTCGCTGAAATGAGCGTGTATTGCCGCGCATCCGTCGCCCGCAGACGGGTGCCGCTGGTGGAGGAATCGCCCGCGCCTTTCAGCACCACACCGCTGGCCTGAATGGTGACGGTGGTGGCGAGCTGATACTCACCCGCATTCAGATAGACCACACCACGCCAGCCGTTCGCATCCGGCGCCATCGCCTCCACGGAATCGATTGCCGCCTGGATCAACGCCGTGTCATCCCCGGTGCCGGGGCTGATAAACACCCAGCGACTCTGCGGGATGAGTGCCGTGACATTCGGGAGCGGCTCGGTGCCGCCGCGGTAGCCGCACTGGGAAAAATCCGTGATGCGCTGGCCGCGGGAGTCGAGCTGGTAGAGCAGGTTCCCCGTCGCCGAGGGATACACCCACGCGCCATTCGGAGCTTGTGCCGCCGCGCGAGGTATCAGCACGGCGATCAAGAGTAGCGTTAAGGAGTATTTTCTCATGGGGTTGTGACTTTCAGTCGCAGGAAAAATGCGGCGGTGCCTGCGGGGACGGTGGCCTTGACGGCCTGCACGATGCCGTTGTCGGTCAGAATGGTCTCTGTGACACCGGTCGCAGACCATGAATTTGTGGCAAGCGTGTCGCTGTATTCCACCGTAAAAATGACGCCGGCATTGAGCGCGGCCTTGCTGCGGGTGTAGCTAATCTCCACAGCGTTGGAGGTGCGGAACGCGGTGAGCCCAGCGCGACTGCTGGCATTAGGATTTTGCGCGGTGGCATATTCGAGCAGGTTCATCTCACCATCGCTGTTGGCGTCGAAGGTGTCAGCGGCATGGCCGCTGTTGGCCGCGGTGCCAAAGTTGGCGAAACGCCAGCTTTCGCTGGCGGTGCCGGTGACGGTGACGAGGAAGGCGTCGCTCGCAGTGAGCACACCGTCACTCACGCTGACGGTGATGGTGGAACTGCCGAGTTGATTCGCGGCTGGGGTGATGGTGACGGTGCTGTTCGCGCCACTGCCGCCGAAGACGATGCCTGAAAGTGGAATGAGCGCGGGGTTCGATGAAGCCCTTGTCAGCGTGAGTGAGGTGGCAGCGATTTCCAGGTCAGCAATGGTGACGGCAATCGCTCCGGTGTTGGTATTTAGCGCAATGCTTCGATCGGCAATATTACTGAGGGTGGGGGCGTTGTTGAGGTTCGGGTTGGTGCTCATCACCAGGATTTCCAAGCCGTCGGAGAGACCGTCGTTGTCGCTGTCCGCCACATTCGGGTTGGTGCTGAATGTGTTGGTTTCCACCTCGTCGCTGAGGCCGTCGCCATCGGTGTCCCTGAGGCGGATGATTCTTAAACAGGGCTTGGAACTCCCTTCGCTGGAGGTGATCTCAAGACCGCCCGGCTGAGTGTCACCGACGGCCAATGAGGGCAGGGTCACATCCCAGCGAGGATCCTGAGTGATGAGGAAGGAGGGCGCACGGTTCGGTTGGCTGCGGAGGTAATCGGTGACATCGATGATTCTTTCCGCGGGCGTGGTGGTGGCAGCGACAAGTTGCCCCAGGATATGGGCGGTGGTGCCTTCGCCATCGATGACACGGTTGGCGATTTTGTTGCCTGCGGATCTGCCTTTCTTGAGATTGGGGGCATTCGTCCAAGTCAGCGTGTTTTCCGACCACGTGTTGTTATCAATCCCATAGACGTAACCCTGGGCGGTGCCGCTGGGAGTGGCGCGGGTTCGGAGGCAGAGGGTGGCGATTTGGATGTCAGGAAGGTAGATCGGCGGCAGGTTGAACTTGAGGAAAGCAGCACTGCGATTGGCGTTGTTGGTGGGATCGTTGCGCACAATAAGAGACGTGGCGCTGCCGTAGTTGGTGCCAGCATTGGAGCCGTCCTTCACCATTGTATCTTCAGCGACGTTGACGGTTTCCTCCGCTTGCTGCGCCTTGCTGGGAATGGTCCACAACCACACGGTATTGGCAGGCTGCTGCCACAAGTTGACGGTGCCGTCGAAGAGTGTTTTGTCCGCGGTCACGCTGCCCAAGGTCCGCCCGCTGCCGTGGCGGCTCTCGCTGACTTCCTCCAGCAGCACGCGGTTGTTGGTCGGAATATTCCAAGCCGACGTATCCACCGTGATGGGGATGCTGTTGGGGGATTCGTTGACGCTGTAGAGGAAATATTTTTTGGAAACGGCATCATAGCTGGCGCGCAAGTCCAGCGCGTCGATGCTGCCATCGCTGGCGCGGGTGTAATCCTTCATGACCCGGCCCGGCGCGATTCCTTTGGTGAAAAGCCGATAGGCTTCGCCGGCCTTGGTGACGCCGCCGTGGCTGTTTGGAGCATTGTCATTGTCGACGTAGTGCATCCCGTTCTTCTTCACTCCATAGGCGGAACCGGGATCATCGGTCTGCGAAAATTTGAAACAGTAAAGGTTGTCCATGCCGCTCTTGGCCAGCTCGCAGACAATCGCACCGAAGCGGGCATACTTTTCGGGATAGTCCAGCGTATCCGGCATGGAGTCGAAGGTGAAAGCGTTGTGGACATTGAATTCCGAGAGACAGACCGGAAAGGGCGTCTCGCCTGTCATGTCGGCGGCAATCGAAGTCTGCATGCCGGTGGAGGTTTGGAAGTAGCCACTGGCGGTAGCATTGTATTGATGATACGCGAAAGTGCGCATGTTCCAGAACGAATTGGACACCACACCGCGATAATCGCGATGGCGGTTTTCCACCGCAAGATTGCCCCAAGGGGAGTAGGTCGGGCTGGAGATGACAGGAGCATGGACGTTGGGCTGGAGCGATTTGCCGTAGCGGGTGTTCACATCGCTGATGGCGCTCTGGATGGCATCGGAGGCCAGTTGCAGCCGGAGCAGCCAGTCCGTTTGCGTGATGCCGCCTGCGTTGGGATGGTCCGGTTCGTTAAACATCTGGTAGCGCGTCACATCGAAGTTGCGGGCGTAGTGAAAGGCGGAGGCATAGAAGTGCTGCCAGAGTTCCCACCGGCCAGCATAGTCGGTGGAACTGGTGATGGGGAGGAGGCTTTCGCTGGCCGAGGCTATCACCATGATGTGGAGGCCCATATCGCGGTATTGGCTGAGCGGAAAGTTCCATTCGGAGAAGTTGCTGTTGAAATAGCTCCAGTTGATGAAGGTAGCGTTGAGCGGGTCGGCCCGCAATGCGGCCTTGCGGCTCTCGAAAGTGGCATCGCTGCTAACGCCGTCGCCCCAGGGAGCAAGGTCATCCGCAGGCTCGGTCTTGGCAGGGCTGATGAAGATACGCACGGCGTTGACCCCGGCATACTCCCACCATGCCCGGGCGTTGCCGCCTTGGGTGAAATAGCCGTGGTTGTAGCCGATGAGGGAGGGCGTGGGCAAAGTGCCGGAGGATCT
>JANOAS010000055.1:0-2565 GCA_031411255.1 bacterium | reverse complement strand
CTGCCGGGGCCGGTTTCGCGAGCGCTTTTGGGGCGCGGCGGGCTGGCCTTGGGCTGGTTTGCCGGACTGGGGCCGGAATGGGAGCGTCTCGTTTTCATGCGGCGGCGGGGCGCGGTGACGGGGCGGCCGGTTTCGGCGGCGTCGGCGGTGGGCGGGCGCGGCTGGGGCGGATCATGGCCACGAAGTGCATGGCCGCCCCGCAACACGGGCAGGCCACGACGGGTTTGGCCGGCAGCTTGAGCACGATGGCTCCGGCCCGCAGCAGGCTGCGCACACGCTCGTATTTCTTCTTTGCCGCAGGGCTCAGGAACCCGAAGTGCCGCACGCGTGTGAACCCCTTGGGCAGAACGTGCTGGAGGAACCGGCGCAGGAACTCCTCCCCCGCCAAGGTCTGCGTGCGTGTTTCTCCGCTCTCCCGGTCGGTCCAGCGGAATGTCACTGTCTCATCCGTCACGGCCAGTATCCTCGCCGCATCGAGCGCTGTCTTCTGCACATATCTGGCCAGATAGCCAAAGGCGGTGGCTCCACTGCCCGCGCGACGTGCGTCGACGTTCCATGGTTTCTTCCAGAAACGGGCGGGCAGTGTCATGTAGAGCTTGAAGTCCGCAGCCTTCAGGGCGTCGCGAAACCGGTTCCTCATCATCGCTGCCAGAGGCTTGGCGGGCACGAGCACGTCCGGGTTCTTCGGCCGCACCCAGCCGTCCGCCGTCAGCGCCCCGCCGGGCACGAGGTAGTGGATGTGTGGGTGATAGCGCAGGTCCCGCGTCCACGTTTGCAGGACTCCGGTCATGCCAATTTCCCCGCCCAGGTGCTTCGGGTCCGCCGCCAGGGTGGACAGCGCGACGGCGCTTTCCCGGAAAAAAAGGTCATACATCAGACACTGGTTTTTCCGAAAGATTTCCCGAAACTCCGAGGGCACTGTAAAGGTGACCATGTGATACGGAACCGGCAGGAGCCGCGCCACCTGCCGGGCCTCCCACTCGATGGCCTTGTGCCCGCCGCAGGCGTTGCAGGCCCGGTGCCCGCAGGACACGGGGGATGACTCGTATTTCCCGCAGCCCCCGCACTGGTGGAAGACCATGCCCGCCTCCGCCGTACGGCACGACAGGATGGCACGCGCCGCCTTTTTGTGAGAGGCGGGCATGTCACTGCCGTACTTCTTTTCATACGGCGGCCAGTGCCGCCGCATGACTTCGGCCAGATCGGGCATGGTCTTAGGGCTGCGGGAACGCGATGGAAATCAGGTGCCCGATTTCTCAGGCGCGCTGGAGTTCAATGCGCTGGCCAGCCGCCCGACGGCCTGCTGCGTGGACGCCTCCGACGCCTCGGTCAGGTGCGCATAGACCAGCGTCTGGTCCAGCGAGGCATGCCCAAGATACTGGCTGAGATAGCGAATATTGACACCCTCCTCCAGCAGGTGGGTGGCATAGGAGTGGCGCAGGGTGTGGATGCAGGCCGGTTTTTTCACCCCGCTGGCCGCGAGGGCGAGCCCCCAGACGCGCTGCAGAGCACTGGGGCTCATTGGATGGGGCGCCGCCCGCAGCCGCTCCCTCTGGAGCCGCAGGCGCTCCGCCTCCCCGCGCAGCTCCGTGCTGCGCCACCCGTGCCCCATGGCGGGGAAGAGCAGGCGCGGGTGGCGGTGGAACTTCCACCACCGCTCCAGGTCCTCGATGGCTGCCTTGGGCAGAGGCACATACCGGTCTTTCCCGCCTTTTCCGCAACGCACATGCAGCCGCCCGGAGGCCCGCTGAATGTCCCGCACCTCGATGTGCAGCGCCTCGCTCAGCCGCAACCCGCAGAGGTAGATGAGGCGCAGTGGAGTGGAAAAACGCTGTTCCTGCACGCAGTCTAGAATGCGGCGCACCTCGCTCCGGCTCAGCACGACGGGCAGTTGCTTGACGTCCCTTGTCTTGATGCCCGCGAAGACCCGCCAGTCCACGCGGCCCAGCATCTCCACGTAAAAGGCGTTCAGCGCCACCCGCGCCTGGCGCAAACTGGGCGGGGCGTATTTTTTATCGCGAATGAGGTAAAGGAAGAACTCCCTGATGCGCTCCTCGTCAAGCCCCTCCGGATCCGCCCCAGCCCAGGAGGCCAGGATGCAAACCATGCAGACATAAGCCTCCACAGTGCGCGGCCTCAGTCCTTTAAGCTGGACATGGCCGTGGAAGCGGATTATGGAAGGGAACGACGATGATAATGATGTTTTTTCATAGTCCCGCACTCAACCCCCGGCCCGCCCCGGAGGCAACCCCGTCTTCATCCTCCACCGCCCCTCCTGCGAGCCCAGACCGGCCCCGCGAATCACACGGCCGCAACCCATTTTCCGCGAAGCGCTTGAGCGAAGCGAACTCGTTCAACGAGCTGATGTAGGCAGTAAAGGTGCCGGTTTGTGTATAGTTCGTGCCAATTCGTGCAGATGCCACTCTGACGTCTGGCGCAATTCCAGTTGAGCCAATTGCATTGTTGTTGATTCCTGCAATACACCCTGCCACAGCTGTTCCGTGGTTGTCATATTGCCCAACTGGCCCGCCATTTCCTGAAGCGCCAGTGAAGTCACGTCCGGTC
>JANOAS010000054.1:0-18535 GCA_031411255.1 bacterium | reverse complement strand
CGCCGCCGGCTGCCTCACCGCCGGCTACTACACCGGCGGCTACAGCGGGTGGTTCGTCTTCAGCGGCCTCGCCCTTTGCCTGCTCATCAGCTCCTGCGCCCTCATCCACCGCAGCGCCAGCCAGCACCACATCACCACCCGCCGGGTGGAGCACATCACCGGCCTCCTGCACAAAAGCTCCCGCGAGATCCGCATCGCAGACATCCGCGCCATCCACATTTCCAGCCGCGGCCTCCTCGGCCTCCTCGGCGTTTCCAGCATCCACTTCTCCGCCACCAGCGGCCCGGAGGACGACATCACCTTTCGCGGCATCCGCCGCGCCCGCCGCCTTCAGGCCCTCGTCAGGAAACTCCAGGACCTGGGATAGCTCCGCCCGCCCGCCCAGTCCGCCGTCCGCCGCTCAATTCCCAAACGGCCCCTGCGGCAGCCGCCAGTCACGCCGCACCGGTGGCGTCTCCCTCGGCGGCATCGGGTCGTCCGGCCAGCGCTCCGCGTGGGACGTGCGTTCCTCCTCCGTCGCATGGTAGCGCAGCCAGATCTGGTTCGCCTCGTCACTCCCGCTGCCGACAAAATCATGAAACCACGCCCCCGTCCGCGACCTCCCGCTCAGGATTGCCGGCTCGTGCAGACTGTCGCGCCAGAGCGTGGAGTAAACTTCACGGTCCGCCAGGTGGTCCGTGTGCTTTACGAAAAATCCCCGGCACGCCAGCTCGTGCAGCAGCTCCCACAGCTTCGCGCCGATCGTTTCATCCGTCAGCTCGTCAGGCGGTGGCAGCACCACCCCGCTGCGCTGCAGGGAGTCCATCGGCTTCTGCCAGTTTTCATTGCCCACACTGTCCTCGTCCAGCAGAGCGTCCTGCGGCATCCCTTCAGGCTCGTCATCTGCGGACGCCTCCAGACGGCGGCGCTCACTGCGTATCTCCCGGTCCACCTCATTCAGTCCCAGCGGATCATCATCCATGCCCTCTTCCTCGTCCTCATCACCCTCCTCGTCAGAGTCCTCCTCGTCATCCGTGTCGAAGGGCATCAGATCATCCTCCGTCTCCACATCCATCGGCTCCGGCAGCGGCGGCTCCGGCATCCAGCGGTCACGGTCATGCGGCATTTCCGCACGCGGCGGCAGCGGCACTTCAGGAAAGTCCGCCTCCTGCTGCTCCCGCTCCTCGTCAGTCGCGTAGTACTTCAGGTAAATTTCCTGCCCCTCGGGCGACCCCGTGCTGCCGCCGGCCACGTCCACACGGCAGTTCCACCCGTGGCGCGGCTCAAGGTCCGCCGCCCCGTCGTCCAGCCACACACCGTGGATCCACTCCAGCAGTTCCTCGTCATCCAGGTGGTCCGTGTGAAAAAAGAAAAACCTCCTCGCTGCCAGCGCGTAGAGGATTTCCCAAAGCCGCCCCCGGTGGCAGTACTCGTCCATCTCCTCAGGCTCCGGCGGCACAAAGCCGCAGCGCGCCAGAATCTCCCGGCCGGTGGAGAATGTGGCGTTGTTGAAGGCTTCGATGGCGTCGAGATCAGTTTCGTCAGACATGGGGGGACAAATTCGGGGGGTGGTTCACAGAGTCCCCCGCCCCGGCCAGCGGTCAAGTGCCCATCTGCCTCCCCCATCACGAAATCATCGGCCCTTTTTTCCCCTCGCCCTCCACGCATTCTCGCGCTATGACACACCCGTCATGCTCGCCAGCGAAGTCCCAGCCTTTCTTACCGTCACCTGCCTCCGCGACGGTGAATTCCATTCCCTCGGCTACGCCAGCCACACGGGGGACTCCATGCTGTCCTTCCTCGATCACGAGAGCTTCCTCGAGCCCCTGCTGGCAAACCAGTCCGTCACCGCCGTCCTCGTCACCCCCGCTCTCGCCGGCAGCCTGCCCTCCCACCTCGCCGTTCTGGAGAGCCAGAACCCGAAGGAGGACTTCTACGACCTCCACACCCACCTCACGCGGAACACCTTTTTCTACGGAGAGCCCGCCCCCACCGAGGTCGCCGCCGACGCCTACATTCACCCCAGCGCCGTCATCGCCCCCGTCGGCGTGCGCATCGGCTCCGGCGTCGTCATCGAGCCGCACGTCACCGTCCACACCGGCACCGTCATCGAGTCCCACTGCATCATCCGCTCCGGCACCACCCTCGGCGGAGAGGGGTTCCTTTTCCGCCGCCGCCCCTCCGGCATCGTCGGCATCCCCCACTCCGGCGGCGTCTGGCTCTGCCCTGAGGTCGAGATCCAGCACAATTGCGTCGTCGACAAGGCCATCTTCGGCCGCCACACCAGCCTCGGCCGCCAGACCAAGCTGGACAACTTCGTCCACGTCGCCCACGACACCCGCATCGGCGAGCGCTGCCTCCTCGCCGCAGGCGCCGTCCTCGCCGGCAGTGTGAACGTCGGCGACGACGTCTGGATCGGCCCCGGCGCCGTCATTTCAAACTTTGTCCAGCTTGGCAATGGCGCCTTTGTCTCCCTCGGCACCGTGGCCACCCGCGCTGTCGAGCCCGGGCAAAAAG
The DNA here is from genome assembly GCA_031411255.1 of bacterium. Lineage (GTDB taxonomy): Bacteria > Verrucomicrobiota > Verrucomicrobiia > Verrucomicrobiales > V1-33 > JANOAS01. The sequence goes on along the minus strand of JANOAS010000054.1, from coordinate 16,039 downwards.
TCATCGGCCGGGCCCTCGGGTTCACCGTCCAGGCGAAATAACCCGGCCCGCGGCCAGCACCGCTGCCGCCATGAAAATCCTCTTCACCAACAACACCCTCGCCCACCCCGCAGGCACGGAGCTGTATCTCCAGGACGTCGCCATCGCGCTCCGGCAGCAGGGGCACGAGGTGGCCGCCTTTTCCACCCGCCTCGGGGACGTCGCCATCACCCTCGTCCAGGCCGGCATCCCGTCCGTGAATGATCCCGGCCAGCTCCCCTGGGAGCCGGATCTCATTCACGGCCACCACGGCTGGGAAACCACCCTCGCCGCCCTCCGCTGGCCCCGCACCCCCCTCCTCAGCGTCTGCCACGGACCCGTCCCGTGGCAGGAGACACCCTGCCTCGCCCCGTGGACAGGACGCTACCTCGCCGTCGACCAGCTCTGCGTCGACCGCCTCACCACCCGCGAGGGACTCCCGCCGGAAAAAGTCACCCTCATCCCCAACGGCGTCGATCTCCCACGCTTCCCCGTCCGCCCTCCGCTCCCGGAAAAACCCCGCCGTCTCCTCGTTTTCAGCAACTACGCCAGCGACGAAAACTACCTCCCCGCCGTTCGCGAGGCCTGCCGCCAGCTCGGTCTGGAGTGCGGCGTCATCGGCCGCTCCGCCGGCAAACCCTGCGCCACCCCGTGGACCGAGCTGCCGAAATACGACGTCGTCCTCGCCAAGGGCCGTGCCGCCCTCGAGTCGCTCGCCACCGGCTGCGCCGTCCTCGTCTGCGACACGGACGGCGTCGGCCCCCTCGTCACCACGGCCAATTTCGAAGCCATCCGCCGCGTCTCTTTCGGCTATCCCGTGATGACTCAGCCCCACACTGTCGAAGCCATCCGCGAATCACTCGCCGCCTGGGACTCCGCTGAGCAGGCCCGCCTCACCACCCTCGTCCGCCAGACCGCCGGGCTGGAGCATACCATCGCGCAGCTCCTTCAGGTTTACGGAGAAATCCGGCAGACCTTCCAGCCCCCGTCTGCGGAGGAAGTCACCGCCTTCACCACCCGGTTCCTGCTTTCCTGCACGGATGCCTTCAAGCTCGGCCGCGAACTCCATCACGCCTGGACCATCGACGGAGCCGCCCCCGTCCCCACGGAGACCCTCCTCGCCACCCTCGCCGGCAACCGCGCCCGCCTCGCCAAACTCGAAGAGCGCCTCACCCAGCGCGATGCGGAAAAGACCGTCCTCAAGGAAAAAATCGACTCCCTCCGCGCTGAACGCTCCCGCCCCGTGCCCTTTCTCCAGCGCCTCCGGCGGGTGTTTAAACCTTGATCCGCCATGCCCCCGCGCTTCCCCACCCTCGAGGTTTCGGACCCCGCCCTCACCACCGACGGCCTCCATTTCCTCACCGTCCACAGCCCCGCCCTCCGCCACCGCGCCGACCTCACCGTCTGGCTGCCCGGCGGAGAAAAACCTGCTGCCCCGCTGCCCGCCGTCATCCTCCTCCATGGCGTCTACGGCAGCCACTGGGCCTGGGCGTTCAAGGGCGCAGCCCACCTCACCGCCGCCCGCCTCATCGCCTCGGGGGAGATACCACCTCTCGCCCTCCTCATGCCGTCAGACGGCCTCTGGGGCAATGGTTCCGGGTATCTCAAGCACCCGGATGACTGTGACTTCGAGTCATGGATCGTCGATGAAGTGCCCGCCGCCGCCGCCCAGGCCTTTCCCGCCCACCTTGGTCCGGACAGCCCGCTCTGCCTCGCCGGCCTCAGCATGGGCGGCTTCGGCACCCTCCGCCTCGGCGCCCGCCACGGGGAGAAATTCCGCGCCCTCTCCGCCCACTCCTCCTGCACCAGCATCGACGCCCTCCAGCCCTTCATCCAGCAGCCCTCCGCCGGCCTCGGCCAGCCCGGGGATGCCCTCCTCATCGACGCCCTTCTCGCCCACCGGGCCACCCTCCCCCCGTTCCGCTTCGACTGCGGCTTGGCCGACACCTTTCTCGCGGACAATCGAGCCCTGCACTCCGCCCTCACCGCCGCCGGCCTTCCCCACGCTTACGAGGAGTTCCCCGGCGGACACACCTGGGACTACTGGATCACCCACCTGGCCGATTCCCTCCGCTTCTTTGCCCGTTTTCTCTGATCCGGCCCCCGCTCTCATTTTCGCCGAATTTTATCATCTCCTCCGCCACGTCCACCGCTAAACTCCACCCACCATGAAACCAGTCATCACCTTCATCGCAGGCCTCGCCATCGGGGCCGGCTGCCTCCTGCCCTACGCCCTCAAGGCCCCCAGCGCCCAAACCCTCGCCGCCTCCCAGGCCGAGTCCGCCGCCAGTGCCGCCGCACTCACCCAGCTCAAGACCGAGGTAAAGTCGCTCAACGACAAACTCGCCGCCGCCAAAACCGATGCCGACGACCTCCGCGGCAAACTCGCCGTCGCCACCACCGCCGCCGCCGCGCCTGCTAGTCCGGCCGCCGCCCCCGCCCCCGCCCCCGAGGAGGACCAGTCTAAAAAATTCCAGGACGCCATCGCCAAAGCCGCCTCCGGTCAGATGAAATCCATGTTCGCCAACAAAATCGCCGCCCTCAAAGACCGGCTGAAACTCACCCCCGAACAGGCCGCCAAAGTCGAGGAATCCTTCAAAAAGCAGGAAGCCCTCGCCGCCGAAGCCATGAAAGGCATGTTCGGCGGCAAGGACGGCGCCAAGCCCGACTTCGCCGCCATGATGAAAATGCAGAAAGGCGAACTCCCCGCCGACCTCAACATCGAATCCCTGCTCGACGACACCCAGAAAGCCGAGATGAAAAAGATGACCGAGGAGGAAAAGGCCAACCGCATCGAGATGGTCGCCAACGCCGAACTCGTCCAGCTCCAGGCCTCGTCCAACCTTACGTCCGAGCAAAAAGACCAGGTCTTCAGCGTGCTCAGCAACCTCGCCACCCAGGACGAAAACATCGACCCCGCCTCCTTCACCGGCGACAACGTCATGGAAACCTACATGGAAAAACGCTACCAGTCCCGCCTCGACGCCCTCAAGCCCATCCTCAACGAAACCCAGTTCAAAGCCTACGAGTCATCCATCCAGACTCAAAAAGACATGATGAAGACCTTCATGCCCGGCGCGAAGAAATAACGCCTCCGGCTTGAACGTCCGCCATTCAGCGGCAATCATCCTCCCATGTCTCCCGATCTCCGCTCCGGCTTCCTCGTCCTCTTCGGCGCCGCCCTCGGCGCCGGGGGCTTCTGGCTCAGCCAGCCCGCCCCCGGCTCCCGCGCGGGTGAGGCCACCCCGGGCGAGATCGCCCTGCAGAACAAGCTCGACAACGCCCAGGCCAGGATCTCCTCCCTCCAGATGGACCTGAAGAAGGCCGGCGTCGCCGCAACGGCCACCCCGGTCGTCGAATCAAGTGACGACAAGCCCATTAAAGATGACGGCGGCGAACTCGACCTCAACGACGTCTTCAAGGAATCCAAACCCCTCCTGCGCAGATTCGCCCCCATCCTTGAACGCATGCGCCGTGAAGGACAGAAAGGCGCCCTCGATGCCCGCGTCAAAGACCTTGCCGCCAAATACAAGCTCAACGAAAGCCAGCAGGCCGCCGTGAAACGGTTTCTTGAAGACAAGGCTGACCGCGACGCCGCCCTCATGCAAAGCGTCATGCTGGCCAAGGGCACCAGCCTCGACCAGATCATGACCGCCGGCCAGCTCGCCGCCCGGTCCCAGAACGACGGCCTCGACGCCTTCATGACCACCGTGCTCACCGGCGACGAGCTGAAAAACTACGAGAACACCCGCCTCGCCGAGCGCGCCACCTCCGTCACCAACGAAGCCAACCACCGCATGGAGCGCCTCAACGCCGTCGTCGCCCTCGACGAAACCCAGAAGGACAAAATCTTCGGCATTTCCGCCCGCTCCCACAAGGACTACGACACAGGCATGAAAATCGACGGCGTCGGCTCGGACAACGGCGCCATCGCCCCCGGCCAGTCCCGTGACGAGGCCATCCTCGCCGTCCTCACCCCGGACCAGCGCCAGAAATACGAAGCCGACCAGACCCGCCGCCGCGATGAAGCCACCAAACGCTTCCGCGACCTCGGCATCAAGCCCCCCGCCAACCTCGACCTCTTCGACAACCAGTAAGCCGCCCTTCACTCCCTCATTCCCCCGCCTTCCTCCCTCTCCGTTCCCTCCGTCCACTCCTGTTCAAAAACCCGCCGCACCGCCGCACCGCCGCACCGCCGCGCCCCGCCCGCCGCACCAAGCCCCGCCCCCCCTCCCGTCACACCACGTCAGGCACCACAAACGGCGCACGGTATTTCCCGCCCAGCAGTGCATCCGCCTCCGGGGCGCCGGCAAATTTCTCCGTCTTCCCGTCGAACTCCAGACGGCGGCCCAGGAGGTACTTCGTCGCTCTCAGGTCCACGCCCACGGCCTTGGTGTTCGACTTGATCATTTCAAACGACTCCACCGCCACGCGCCCGGCGCCTGATCCATCGCCGAAAGCCTCCGCCTTCTTGTCGAACTCCGCCTCCGCGCCCAGCCGGTAGCTGATGTTCCCCAAGTGCACCAGCGCTGCCGAGTAGTGCCCCGTCTCCGCGGAGGCGTGCAGGGACTTCCCGTCACGCGAGCGGACCGCGTCCAGCCAGTTTTCCATGTGGTTCGACCCGTGCAGCATTGGCAGGTCCATCGACGGCAGCGAACTCCCGCTCCCGCCACCATTCGGCGTGAATCTCCCCCGCGAGATCTTCCCCTGCTCCGTGAAAAACTCCACGTCAGTGTTCTCCGGCCAGTCCTTGAAAACCTCCGCGTGCTCCTGTTTTGATCCCACCAGCCCCCGCGTCTCAAACACGATCTGCACTCCGCCAAACTCCAGCACCGTCAGCAGCATGTTCGGCGTCTCCCCCTGGTCCTTGTAGCCAAAGCGTCCCCCCAGGCTCCACACCGCCTTCGGCAGCACCGGCTCCTCCCCCAGCGCCCAGCGGCAGAGGTCCATCTGGTGAATGCCCTGGTTGCCCATGTCTCCGTTGCCGAAATCCCAGAACCAATGCCAGTTGTAGGGATGCAAATTCTTGTGATACGGCCTCTCCGCCGCCGGGCCCAGCCACAGGTTCCAGTCCATCGTCTTGAAGGGCTTCTTCTCAGGCTCCACGCCGATGCTCCACCGCGGCTTGCAGCAGTAGCCCTTCGCCACCTGCAGCTTTCCGTAGGTCCCCGCCCGCGCATGGGCTGCCTCCAGCGCCCGCAGCTTGTTCGACCGCTCCTGCGTCCCGTGCTGCACCATCCGCTTGTACTTTGCCGCCGCCTCCACCAGGCGCTTGCCCTCGGTGAAGTTGTGCGAGAGCGGCTTCTCCACATACACGTCCTTCCCCGCCTGGCAGGCCAGCACCGTCATCAGAGCGTGCCAGTGGTTCGGCGTCGCGAGGGTGATCGCGTCGATCGCTTTATCCTCCAGCACTTTTCTGAAATCCTGGTGCGTCACCGGCACCGTTTTCTGCCCCTTGCCCGCCACCAGCTTCAGCCTCGGCTCGAACTGCTTCGTGTCACAGTCCGCCAGCGCCGCGATCTCCACCCCGCCCACCTCCAGCAGTCCGTTCAGGTGGTCCTCCCCGCGCCCGTGCAGCCCTATCACCGCCACCCTCACCCGGTTGTTCGGGCCGCCGTTCTTCTTGCAGCTGGTGAAAACACTCGCCACGGCAGCCCCCGTCGCCCCCATCATGAAATGGCGGCGCGTGAATCGTGAGGGAAGGGATTGGGGCTGGCTCATGGTCGTCGGGTGCCGTCTGGCCCCGCAGGTTCGCCCCGGCCCGCCCACATTTCCACCCCCATCTTTGCCCCGCCTGTCTCAGCCGGCCCCGCCACGTTCCCCCCTCGCCAGCCGCCTTTCGGCCCGCCAAGCATCCCGGCACCTTCCCCGCACCCAACCCTCCGTCCCCCCTCACCACCCAGCCGCTCTGACCGGATGCGAAACCGGTCGATTCCCCTCGAAAACCCGGACTCCTGGGTAAACATCCGAACGTGCCGGATGGGGAACTGAACCGTCCGGATGCGGAACTGAATCGTCCGGATGCGGAACTGAACCGTCCAGATGCGGAACTGAACCGTCCAGATGCGGAACTGAACCGTTCGGATGCGGAACTGAACCGTTCGGATGCGGAACTGAACCGTCCGGATGCCGAACTGAACCGTTCGGATGCGGAACTGAACCGTTCGGATGCGGAACTGAACCGTCCGGATGCAGAACCGAACCGTCCGGATGCAGAACCGAACCGTCCGGATGCAGCGCCCGGACAGCGGGAAAACGAGCCCGGCGGCCCGGTTGTCCATCCGTCAAAATGGGCCAGAAGACTGGCCATCAAAGCTGGGGGGAGCGGAAACCCGACCGAGCCGATCAAGCTGTTCAGTCAGGGGTGAGGGAGGATGGCAACGCGCCCCGCCTCCCCAGCCCGCCGCCCCCCCTCACGACGACTCGGATTGCCACTCCGACGACTCGGACTGTGGTAATCCGAGTCATCCCCAGGCTCGCCCGAGGCGGATCTTCGAATTTCCCGCCTTCTGCCATAAATTCCAGAAGAAATCCTCTGGTTTCCCTGAGGAGGATCGCCCTGCCGCCGGGAGCCGTAGCCGCCCGCCCCGGCCGAGCCGTAGATGGGACACCAGCGCTCCCTGGATACCTCTCCTCACCCAGCGCCCCCCCGCCACGGGGAGAATCTTCCGTGTAGCGACACCGCAGGCCCGCGAGCGCCGCTCCTGCCGGGAGTGGAGTGCTTCGAGCCGCCATTCAAAAAAACAACGCCGCAGGCGACCAACTGGGAGTGGTGTGTCTCTGGCCGCCATTCAAAAACAACGCCGCAGGCCACTTCCCCCACGAAGCCTTTTGCCGTGCGCTGCGCGGATGATCCCACATGGCGGCCAGAGGCGCGCCACTCCCAGTCTATTCCCCAGTCCAACTCCCACGCCCCCCCGGTCGCCGTGTATTCCCTTTTCCGTTCCCTGCCTCCCTTCGCTTCCATTCGCGGCCGCCCCCGCCGTCCCGTCCTGCACCTTCTCCCCCTTTCCCTTCCCCCCACCGCGCCGTTTTGCCCAATTAATGCCTTGTCATCATTGCCGGTTCCCCGTACAACGGGGGCCGGAGCCAGTCTGCCTGCGGGCGCAACGCCGGCCAGCAGCCATCCTGCTTCCTGTTTTCCGGCCCTCCTGGCCCCATTTCCTCAACACTTCACCGCCGATTACGTAGCACAAGGCGGGCCCGGTCCACCCCCGGTCCACCCCCGGTCCCCCTTGCTCCTCACTGCTTCCATCTGACACTCCACGGCCAGCCACAGTGGCGCCAGTCCACCGCTCTTTTCAGCCCCTCAGCTTCACTCCAGCCCCCTGCCAGCATGAAATCGATTCGCACACTCTTCGCCGCCACCGCCCTCACCCTGCTCGCTCCGGCGCTCCAAGCGGCGGACTTTACTGGCGGCGCAATCACCATCAACGATAACGCGAATGCCTCGCCCTATCCCTCCACGATCGGCGCGAGCCACACGGCCACCCTGCGCGGCCTCACGCTCTCGGGCGGAAATGGCTACGGCGTCTCCGATGCCTCCGGCGGCGGCATCTACATGCAGAGGCGCGCTGCGGCAGGCGCTGACCGATGCCGCCGCGCTCCCCGGCCCGGACACCATCACCTTCGCCAGCGGTCTTGGCCCCATCGTCCTCGGCAGCGAAATCGTCATCGCCGACGCGGATGGCGTCACGGTGGATGCCTCGGCGTTGCCATCGGGCGTCACGGTGGATGGCGGCGCGGGGACGAACCGCATCTTCTCCGTGAGTGCGGGGGCAAATGTCACGCTGCTCGGCCTCACCCTCACGGGTGGGAATGTCGCGGGTGCCACAGTCAGCGGCAGCGGCGGGGCCATCTACAATGCGGGCTCGCTCACCGCAGCCCGCTGCACGTTCACGGAAAACACTGCGTCGGCCAGTGGCGGGGCCATCCGCAACGCCGCAACGCTCGCGCTCACAGACTGCACCCTTTCCGCCAACAATGCCGGGGCCAATGGCGGCGCGTTGACCAACGACAGCACTGCGAGCTTCACCCGCTGCACCTTCAGCGGCAATACCTCGGACGCTACGGGCACGGCCGGCGGCGCGATCAACCACGCTTTCGGCGCCCTCAGCCTGACGCTCACCCACTGCACCATCACGGGCAACAGCGTCACCAGCGGCGCGGGCACCGGCGGCGGCGGCATTCGCAATCGCGGCTCCAATCTCACGCTCAACTACTGCCTCATCGCCGGGAACACTAACGCCATCACCGGCGCCGGCACGGATGTGAACAGCAACGTCGCCTACACCCTCGGTGGCGCAAACCTCATCCAGACCGCCGTCACCGGCGGCGGCCCCGCCACCGGCCCCGCGCCCATCACCACCGCGCCCACGCTCGGCACGCTCGCCAACAATGGCGGCCCCACGCAGACGCACGCCCTGCTGCCCGGCTCGGCGGGCATCGATGCCGCCACCGGCTCCACCGCCACGGCGGACCAGCGCGGCATCGTCATCTCAGGCACGCCCGACCTCGGCGCTTTTGAATTTGTCGGCGGGCTGAATGTGACCGCCACCGCCGACTCCGGCCCCGGCTCGCTGCGCGCGGCGGTGGCCAATGCCGCGCTGCTCCCCGGCCCGGACACCATCACTTTCGCCAGCGGCTTCACCGGCCCCATCGTCCTCACCGGGGGCGAAATCGTCATCGCCAGCGATGTCACCATCGACGCGAGCAACGTGCCCGGCGGGGTGACGATTTCGGGAAACAACGCGAACCGTATCTTCTCCGTGAGCAGCGGGAAAACCGTCGCGCTCCTGGGCCTCACGCTTACCGGTGGGGATGTGGTCTTCGGCGACGGCGGCGCGATTTACAACCACGGCGGCACGGTAATGCTGACGCATTGCAGCCTCTCCGGCAATTCCGCCGACAGCGGTGGCGCGATTTACAATGACGACGGCACGCTGACGCTGACGAATAGTATCGTCGCAGGGAACACCGCCGGCCCTGGCGGCGCGATTTTCAACGACGGCACGCTGACGCTGACGCACTGCACCCTCTCCGGAAATTCCGCTAGCTACGGCGGCGCGATTAAAAACCACGGCCCGCTGACGCTGGCGCACTGCACCGTCGCGGGCAATTCTGCCTCCTCTGGCGGCTCCGGACAGGGCGGCGGGATCTATGCAGGCAGTGGCGCTGGCGCTGCCGTCACTCTCACGAACAGCATCGTCGCAGGGAACAGCGCGGACCCCGGCCGAGGCGCGGACATTTTCAATTATGCCACCCTGACCCGAGTGGGCGCGAATATTGTCCAGACATTGGTTGACGCCGGTGGCGGCTCCGGCACTGGCCCCGCCGCCATCAACGCCCCGCCTCGCCTCGCCCCGCTCGCCGACAACGGCGGGCCGACGAAAACCATGGCCCTGCTTCCCGGCAGCCCCGCGCTCGATGCCGCCACCGTCCTCGTCCCCGCGCTCCCCACCGACCAGCGAGGCTTCCCCCGCAACCGGGATGGCGATGGCAACAACGTCGCGCTGCCCGACATCGGCGCGTATGAGGCCCAGGCCGCTCCCTTCGCCCTCGGCTTCAATTTCGTCGGCGGCGGCCCCGCTGCCAGCACCGGCACGCTCCTCGCGACCGACACCGCCGGAGTCCCTGCCTTCCCCCAGGCGAACTGGAACAACCTCACCACCGATTACGATGGCAGCAGCAGCGGCACCGCACCCAACGCCGCCAACCGCAACGACGCCACCGGCGCGACGCTTTCCGGCCTCCAACTCTGGTGGGACGCGCCGAACACCTACGGACAGCCCGCCGCCGGCCTCACCACACCCGATCTGAAACTCATGGGCGGCTACCTCGACAGTAATGCCACCGGCGACGGCAGCGCCGCCACGAATCTCTACTCCACCACGAACGCCCAGCCTTTCCTCGCCCTCGCCGGACTGCCCGCTGCGGCCACTCTCGGCGGCTACAAAGTCATCGTCTATACCGACATGTCCGCCACCGATGGCCGCATTTCCCGCTACTGGCTCACCAGCAATCGCGGGCAAAACCCGGCCAGTGTCGGCGGCGAGAGCGCGCTCACCGGCAGCTACTTCACCCGCGACACCAGCAACTTCGCCGGCACCTACACCCGCGCCACCGCCACCACCGACACCGGCGCGACCACGCCCGGCGGGAACTACGTCGTCTTTGAAAACCTCACCGAACCCGGCGGCTTCATCGTCCGCGCCGAGGAAGGCAGCCTGCCCGCCAGCAACCAGGCCCGCGCCCCCATCAACGCCGTGCAAATCATCCGCAACGAAATCCTCGTCGTCACCACCACGGCGGATGAAAACGACCCGAGCGGCACGCCCGGCACCGGCCTCTCCCTGCGCGAGGCCCTGCGCGACGCGCCCGACGGCGCGGGCATCGTCTTCGACAGCGCGCTCAGCGGCGCGACCCTCACGCTCACTGCCGCGCTCGGCGGGGAAATCGTGATTGAGAAAAACGTGACCATCGACGCGAGCAGCCTGCCCGGCGGGGTGACGATTTCCGGCGGCGGCACGAGCCGCCTCTTTTGTATCAACAGCGTTCAGGCCGTGGCTTTGCACAACCTCACCCTCACGGGTGGGAATGGGGTTGGAACATTCGGCAGCGCCAGCGGCGGCGCGATTTACAGCGACAGTGCGCTGACGCTGACGCAATGCACGCTCTCGGGCAATTCCGCGGGCAGCCGAGGCGGCGCGATTTCCAACCACTACGGCACGCTGACGCTGAGGCACTGCACGCTCGCGGGCAATTCCGCTGGCGACGAAGGCGGCGCGATTAACAGCAGCCCATCCAGCACGCTGACGCTGACGCACTGCACGCTCTCCGGCAATCACGCCGGCTTCCAAGGCGGCGCGGTTTACAACATCGAGGGTGCGCTAACGCTGGCCAATAGCATCGTCGCCGGAAACACCGCCCCCAGCGGCGGCTCGGACATTTACAACCTTTCCGTATTTTTCCCCTCCATCGTCACCCGCGTGGGGACGAACCTCGTCCAGTCACTCGACCACGCCAACGACGTCTTCATCAACGGCGCCGGCGTCGCCGGCACCGGCACCATCAGCACCGCCCCGCCGCTCCTCGCCCCGCTCGCCGCCTACGGCGGCCCCACGCAGACGATGGCCCTGCGCCCCACCAGCCCCGCCCGCAACGCCGCCACCAACTCCACCATCACCAGCGACCAGCGCGGCTTCCCCATCGTCGGCGGCACGCCGGACATCGGCGCGTATGAAGCCGGGACACTCACCAACTGCCCCGCCTACCTTGCCGAAACCCTGCCCGCCACCGCCACGGCCGCGCAGATCGCCCCTGGGTATGATTTCGATGGCGACGGCGCAACCAACGAACAGGAATGGGCCGCCCTGACCGATCCCGCCAGCGCCGCCAGCGTCTTTCGCATCACGAGCGCCGTGCGCAGTGGTGGAAATCTCATCCTCACCTTCCCCAGCGCCACTGGCCGCACCTATCGCCTCGAACGCAACGACACGCTGGCCCCCGCCGCCTGGGTCAACACCGGTCTTCCCGCCGTGAGCGGCAACGGCAGCGTGAAGCAATTCACCGTCCCCGCCAGCAGCCCAGCGCGGAGGTTCTTCCGCGTAGCGACACCGTAGGCCCGCAGGTGCCGCTCCTGCCGGGAGTGGCATTCTTCCAGCGGCCATTCAAAAAAGCGTCGCAGGCCACCTCCCCCCGAAGCCTTTTGCCGTGCTCTGCGCGGTTGATTCCACATGGCGGCCAAAGGCGCGCCACTCCCAGTCCAACTCCCAAGCCCCACCGGTCTCCGTGTATTCCATTTTCCGGTCCCTGCTTCCATTCGCTTCGATTCGTGTCCCTTCGCGGTTGACCCCGCAGCCCCGTCGTGCCCCGGGCTTTGGGCGCGCGAGACTGGCAACACCCCCTCTTTCCCCTGGCCAACCGCCGCCCTCCCCGCTATGCATCCCGGCATGAAGCGTCCGCTCCTTCCATTCCCAACCCTCCTCGTCACGGCATCCCTGCTCACCGGCCTCTCCGCCGCAGAGAATCGCTTCCACATTTGCCGTGACGGCTGCGCCCACCTCATGCCGGCGGCCAGCGGGGACAAACCCGGACGCAAATACGCCCGGGACCGGCTCATCGACATCGACCACCTCACGCTCGACGTCACTCCCGACTTCGCCAAACGCACCGTCAGCGGTACGGCCACGCTCACCTTTTCCCCCATCGCGAAACCCCTCGCCGAGCTGGAGCTGGATGCGGTGGACCTGAACGTCGCCTCCGTGGAGTCCACCCCGCCTGCAGCCTCCTGGCGCCTCACGGAGGAAAAGCTCGTCATCACCTTTGCCCAGCCGCTGGCCGCCGGGGCCGCCGGCCGCGTCCTCGTCCGCTACAGCGCCCAGCCGCAGGAACGGGGCCTCTATTTCCGCACGCCGGAAATGGGCTACCCGCAGGGCGACACCCAGGTCTGGAGCCAGGGCGAGGCCGAACTGCACCACTTCTGGTTCCCCTGCTATGACTACCCGAACGAGCGCTTCACCAGCGAGGTCACCTGCCACGTGCCCGACGGCATGGTCGTCGTCTCCAATGGCAGCCTGGTCGAACAGACAAAGGACGCCGCCGGGCTGAACGCCTGGCACTGGAGCCAGAAACAGCCGCTGCCCAACTACCTCCTCGCCCTGGCGGCGGGCTACTTCCACAAGGAGGAGGACTCACTCGGCACCCTCCCGCTCCGCCTCTGGGCCCCGCCCTCGCGCGCCCCGCTGGCTAAACTCGCCTTTCAGGACACGCGAAAGATCATCGATTTCTACCAGAAGGAAACCGGCCATCCCTTCCCCTGGGACAAGTACGACCAGGTTTACTGCTATGACTTCGTCGCCGGTGGCATGGAGAACGCCAGTGCCACCTTCATGACGGAAAATGCCCTCACCGGTCCTGAGACGGGCACCCTGCACAACGTCCGGGGCCTCGACGCCCACGAGGCCGCCCACCAGTGGTTCGGTGACCTCGTCACCTGCCGGGACTGGGCCCACCTCTGGCTGAACGAGGGCTTCGCCAGCTACTACGCCGACCTCTACGAGGAGCAGTCCCAGGGGCGCGATGGATTTCACGCCGCCCTCTGGAAGGAGGCCTGGCGCGTGCTGGACACCCCGGACACCAAGCCCGTCGTCTGGCGCGACTACCGGGACGCCATGGAGCAGTTCGACTACCGCGCCTACCCGAAGGGCGCCTGGACGCTCCACATGCTCCGCTCCCAGCTCGGGCCGGACCTCTACCGGAAGGCCATCAAGACCTACCTCGACCGGCACCAGAACACCGTCGTCACCACCGAGGACCTGCAGGACGTGCTGGAGGAAGTGAGCGGACGTTCCTTTGACCAGTTCTTTGACCAGTGGATCTACCACGGCGGCACCCCGCAGCTGAAGGTGGACTACGCCTGGGACGCCGCCGCCGGCCTCGCGAAACTCAGCATCCGCCAGACCCAAAAAGTGAGCGAGGCCGTGCCGCTCTTCCGTTTTCCCCTGCCCGTCCAGTTCCGGGTCAAAGGAGAGAAGGACACCCGCCTCGTCACCATCGAGGTCTCAAAGGACACGGAGGACTTTTATTTCCCCCTGCCCGCCGAGCCCGAGCTACTCCGGCTGGACTCGGACTACACCGTGCTCGCGAAGATCGACTTCCAGCCGCCCGCCGCCCTCTTCAAGGCCCAGCTCACCTCCGACCTCACCGGGCGCCTCCTCGCCATCCGCCAGCTCGCGGAGAAAAAGGACGCCGAGTCCGCCACCCAGCTGAAGGACCTGCTCGCCGCCGACCCGCACTGGCTCCCCCGCGTGGAGGCGGCGAAGGCGCTCAAACGCATGGGCACCGACCAGGCGCGCACCGCCCTCCTCGGCCAGATGGTCCAGCCTGACGACCGCGTCCGCCGCGAAGTCATCGACGCCCTCACCGGCTTCTGGCACCCGGACGTCACTGCCGCCCTCGACCTCGCCTCCACCACGGAGAAAAACCCCGAGATCCTCGCCGCCCTCGTCACCACCTGGGGCGCACGCGGGGGCGAGCCCGCCATCGCGTCCTCCCTGCGCGGCCACCTCGCCTCCAGCACACCGGGTGGAAATCCCGTCGCCGTGGCCGCCCTCGCCGCCCTGCGTGGTCAGGACGACCCCGCCGTCATCCCGGACATCATCGCCCGCCTCAAGGGCAACCCGCTCGACTTTGACACTGGCGACTTCGGCCGCGCCCTCGACACCCTGGCCTTCCTCGCCCGCAAGCAGGAACACCCGGATGCCGTCCGCACCTTCATCGCCGGCCACCTCACCCACCCAAAGCAGGCCCTGCGTGCCGCCGCCGCCCGCGCCCTCGGCACGCTGAACGACCCGCGCTCCATCCCCCTGCTTGAGCCCCTCGCCCGCGTCCGCATGCCCCACCTCGACCCCGTCCGCGAGGCTGCGGACAAGGCCGTCGCCCTCCTCACCGCCCAGAAGCCCGTCTCTGCCGAACTCCCCGAAGTCTACAAGCGGCTCGAAGAAATGAAGAAGAAGACCGAGGCACTGGAAAAGGACCTCGAAACCCTCAAGAAAAAGGGCGAAGCCAAAAAGCCGTAAGAGATTTGTAATTAAATAGCTTAAACCTCAAGGTTATTTGGGCAAAACAGTGGAGGCACGCGCTGCCGCAGGTTCTGGTTCGTACGCCACAGGCGTTCCGCCCTCCAGCCCAGGGTTGCCTGAGGGCCACGAAGGCTACCCTGGGAAGCCGGTGTATGCCCGGGAACCGCATCGCGGTTCAGGCCCCCGAAACGAACGGCACCGATTCACCTCCCGCCTGCCAGAGGGGGCGCCGAGCCGGGGGGCGGAACACCGGTGGTGTTCCCCGAACGGCGGAGGTGACCCAGGGTAGCTCTTCGTGCCTCAGAGCAACCCTGGGCTGGAGGCCGCAACGCCTGTGGCGTTGAAGTTCTACTGCAAAAACTTTGGATTTGGTGGAAGCAGCCAAATGTCGCGCGGGATTTTCGGAGTCCTGGGAGACGCGACGAGGGCGCATATCCAAGAAGATCTGTAACCGAGTCGCAACGAAGTCGGGCGCCGAAAGGACCAGCGAAATTGGGTGTTTAATTTTGGCGGGCCTTCCCCCCGCCCCGTTTCACCCCGCCCGGCCCAAAACCCCGGCCAGATACCGCATCTCCCCGTCCACGTCCCCCGCGGTGCCCACCGTTCCGGCGACTGCCGCGCGAAAGGCCTCGCGGAAGGTCTTCCGTATCCGGTGCACCGCCCCTCGCGCCCCGCTCTCCGTCATCCCCAGCTCCAGTGCCAGCCGCTCATACGCCACCTCCCCGCGCGCGGCTCCCAGCGTCCCCTTCAGCAGCTCAAATTCCGCCCCCTTTTCCTCCGCCTCATACTCCGCGCGCAGCCCGGCCATCGCCTGCTCCAGCAGCGTCATCGCCCAGCGGCGCTCGTAGAGTTCCTCCGCCCCACCCGCCAGCACGGGCTCCACCACGTAGCGGCTCTCCGCCACCTGCGTGTCCATCGGCACGTGCACCACGCCCCCGCCCCGCTTCAGCGTCCGCGCGTGGTCCCATTCATTGGCCAGATACCGCTTCAGCGCCGTGAGTAGAAACGACCTGAACTTCCCCTTCTCCCGGTCCGCCGCCTCCAGCCACCGCTTCTCCAGCAGCCGGGCAAAAAACCCCTGCGTCAGATCCTGTGCATCCTCCGGCGACCGTCCCTGCCGTCTGACATAGACGTAGAGCGGATACCAGTATCCCGCGCACAGAGACTCCAGTGCCTCCCCGCTGTCACGCGCGCCCTCCCCTCGGGCCGACAGCACCACGGACCACCGCGTCGTCAGGAACAACGGCGATGGTCCGCCACCTGCGGCATCTGGGGAAGTCAGAGACATGCCCGTTACTTAATTCTACTGTGTCATAAAAAATCCTCCAGTCGCGTCTCTTCTCGCCGTTTTTTCGAGTCTATGTCGATTTGCCGTCGTTTGTGCCTCCGCGCCAAGGCGGCTTGGATTTCCGCTTCGGTGGTGGAGGACTTGGGCAGGT
>JANOAS010000053.1:0-6172 GCA_031411255.1 bacterium | reverse complement strand
AACCGCAAGGAGGGTTTCCACGACCATGTCATGCTGGTGGCAGCGTCTCTCTACAATCACCGGCGCGCCTGCCGCAACGAGGTGGCCAAGTCGCTGTTTTTCTGATATTAACACAATCGCTATTCATGCAAGATGTCTACTTGAGATAGTCGCAGACATCTTGGTCCGTGAACGAAGGCGAGTGGAGGAAACGGTGATAGGCGTCATGCCAGTTGCCGCCCATGCGAACGCCGCTCTCAATGGTGCGCCAGGCCGAAGGCGTGACATTCTGCTTGGTGGTGGGGACCGGGCAGCTCGTCAGCCAGTTCCGGAGCTGCCGCACCCAGGCCACGGCGTAGTTCTCGTTGCTGGTGCCCCAGTAAGTATCACCCAAATTGCGCCATTCACCCATCCGATTGAGCTGCCACTGCCACTCGTTGTTGTCGGGGTAGCTGTTGCCTGGATCTTTGGTGACGTTGTAAAACCAGTCAATGTCACCGCCGGGGAAGGTGTAGCCGATGCCGGAATAAAAGACGTATCCGCTGACCATCTGATCCGCGCTGGTCTGGTTGTAGCCGACATTGGTCGTTACGGCGTGAGGATCCCACCACCACGCCACGTTCGTGCGCCGTTGCAAGTAGGTGGCGAGACTGGCTTTCGCGGCGGCCAAGTCGCCAGCGGCCACGTTGGCCTTCACGACTTCCAGGCCGGGGTAGTCGAGGTTGAGGGCGGCGAAGAGGTTGGCATCGCTGAGCACCGGGCCAGCCGCCCGCGCCTGACCGGTGGTGAAGACGAGAACCGCCATCGCGAGCCAGGCCGAAGCCAGGGAACGGAAACGGGAGGTGGCCGAAGCCCAAGCATGGGCGGCGAACAGGTTTAATGAATGCATATTTATCACTTAGGGTTGCGTCAGCTGGAGCCGCATGAAACGGCGGGGATGGGCTGGATCCGCGAGGAGATAAACGTCGCGGACTTCCACGCTGCGGAGGGGGCCGGTGGTGGTTTCGAGGATGGTCGTGCCAGCTGTGATGGGTGCGAATGGATTGCCGGCGGTGCTGCGCGCGAGGTCGAGCCATGGTCCGGTCAGCGTGTCGGCGGCCTGAACGGTCAGCGTGATGTCGGTGGCAACGGCGTTTCGCTCGAATTGGAGCGCGAGTCTGCCCGAAGTGGTGGTGAGTGTGGGCAGGGCATCGTGGTTCGTGGTGCGCGGGTCGCTGGCGAGGGCGTATTCGACGAGGCTGTTGATGCCGTCTTTGTCGAGGTCGGCGAGGGGACCTGCGATGGCGGCGTTTGTCTTGTCGCTGCCGAATTGCGCGGCTTGCCAGTCGGCGAAGGTGGATGCGGCCTGGCGCAGGCCGAACATGCGCACGTCGAGGCCAAGGTCGCTACTGTTCGGGGCGGACTGGTGGACTTCGATGGCCACGGTGTTGCCTCCGGTGACGAGGGCGGTGGCGGGCACGGTGAAGACGTTCCAGGCAGTCTCATCTGCGCCGCCGACGCTGGCGGTCGCGAGCGTGGTGGGAGTGACGGCGCTGGAAGGGAGGTTGTCGCGAAAGATTTCCACGCCGTTGAGATAGACGACGGCACCGTCGTCGCGCTGGAGTTCGAGCCGGAGGGCGTCGAAGAGGGTGGCATCGGCGATCGTGAAGGTGTGACGGAACCAGGTCGTGAGATATTTGGCGTTCGCGTCGCTACCATAACCGACGGTGGTCGTCTGCGTGTCGCCGTAGCCAAGCCTTGCCGGGCCGACGGACCATGCGGTGTCCACGTAGGCATTGCTCGTCCAGTTCGCAGGCGGAGTGACTCCGGTATCGCGGTATCTCCAGGCAGCTCCGGCGGCGATGAGTGGAGCGGGGATGTCGAGTGCCGCGGTGAGTGAGAGATCGAAACCGAGGTCACTGCTCGCGGTGCCGGATTGATGGACGTCCACCGCGATGACGTTGGTGCCGTCGCGCAATTCGCGGGCGTCGAGTGTGGTGGTGAAGTAGGCGTTTTCATCCGCACCAGTCACTGTAGCGAACGCTTGTGTGCTCGCTGTGATGACCGCCGGCGCGGCGATCATACTGCTGCGGTGGACTTCCACGCCATTCAGCCAGACAACCGCGCCATCATCGCGCAGAAGACGCAGCATGAGGTCGCCGTATTTCCGCGGGTCGGCGACGGTGAAGCTGTGGCGGAAATACGTGGTGATGCGTGAGGCAGTGTTGTTGACGAAGGTCGTGGGAGTTTGCCCGTTCAAGTCACCAAAGCCGAGCAACGCCGGGCCAGCGGGCCATGCGGTGTCGGAGAAATCATTCTGCATCCAGGTCGCGCCAGGGTCCGCGCCGGTGTCGAAGTATTTCCACGTCGAGCCCGCGGCGACGACCACGTCGGAGACATTCACCACGGTAAGAATGAATGTATCGGTGACCGTCAGGGTGCCGTCGCTGACGGTGAGCGTGATGGTCGCGGTGCCGCTTTGGTTTGCGGCGGGCGTCACGGTAACGATGCGGTTCGCGCCGCTTCCCCCGAAGACGATGTTTTCATTTGGAACCAGGGCCGGATTGCTGGAACTGCCATTCACAACGAGCAGCGCCGGGTCTGTTTCGAGATCACCGATGGTAAAGCCCAAGGCCGCAGTGCTCGTATTGTCGTTGATCGATTGGTTCGGGACACCAGAAATGGTCGGCGCGTCATTCACTCCCGTGACCGTGAGCAGGAAGGTGTCGGTGCCCAAGGTGCTGCCATCACTCACCGAGACCGTAATCGTCGCGGAGCCATTCTGATTCGGTGCAGGAGTCACGGTGACGGTTCTCGCAGCCCCAATGCCTCCGAAGACAATGCTGGCGTTGGGGACCAGAGTGACATCGCTGGAACTGCCGCTCACGGTGAGGGTAGCCAGCGCGGTGTCCACATCCCCAATGGTGAAGGCCACTGCTCCCGTGTTGGCATCCTCGTGGATCGTCCGGTTCGCGATGTCCGAGACGGTTGGCGGGTCATTCACCGCCGTTACCGTGAGGAGAAAGGTATCGGTGGTGGTCAAAACGCCATCGCTGACCCTGACCGTGATAGTCGCAGTCCCGCTTAAATTGGCTGCGGGGGTGATGGTGACGGTGCGCGAGGCGCCAGTGCCTCCGAGCACCACATTCGCCAGGGGCACCAGAGTCAGGTTACTGGAGGCGCGGGTAACGACCAGCGAGGTCGCCGCTGTTTCCAGATCTCCAAGGGTAAAGGGGATGGCCCCGGTGTTGGCGTCCTCGTCAACGCTCCGGTTGGCGATGTCCGTGATGGCCGGGGCATCATTCACGGCAGTGACGGTGAGCAGGAAGTTCGAGCTGGCGGTAAGCGTGCCGTCGCTGACAGTGAGGGTGATCGTCGCCGTGCCGTTCATGTTTGGAGCGGGCGTCATGGTCACGGTGCGATTCACGCCAGTGCCGCCGATGACGATGTTTGCATTCGGCACGAGGGCGGTATCCGACGAGGTGCCCGTGACAGTGAAGGAAGTGTAGTCCGCGATGTCGGAGCTGAGAGTGAAATTTAGCGCCGCAGTCGCGGTGTCTTCCGCGATGGTTTGCGCCGGCACCGTGCTGATGAAGCTGCCATCCGAGGCTCGGATCCAATCGATGTCGAAGTTCACGCCCAAATTCGTCACCGGATCGAACCGCATCTCGGTGATGATCTGTCCCTGCCAGTCTGCGTGGTCCAGCATGGGAAAGGCGAGCACGCGCCATTGGTTGCCGCCATCGTAATTCACCGTGACGGCTCGCGAACCGGAGTAGCCGCTGGCGCCGAGCCGGCCCCAGAAGAATTGTGCGATGCCACTCTCCGAGGATTTCATCCGCACCAGCAGGTAAGGCACCGCCGTCCCATCGAAGCTCAGATTCTCTTTGAACATCTGCGGATCGCCGAGGGTTGATTGCCCGCTTAGGCTGCCGCCCGTGACCGCCGTGCTGCCGATTCCGTAAAAGGACCCCCATCCCCCGAAGTTCCCGTCCACATTGAACTCACTGTCCGCAAACGGATCGACGCCATTCGAGGCGCGAATCCAATCGATCTCGAAGTTCGTGCCCGAGCCCCCCGGCGGATCGAAGCGCATCTCGCTGATGACCTGCCCCTGCCAGTCCGCGTGGTTGAGCATGGGAAAGGCGAGCACTTGCCATTGGTTGCCGCCAGTATAATTCACCGTAACGACTCGCGAGCCGGAGTAGCCGCTGGCGCCGAGCCGTCCCCAGAAGAGTTGTGCGCTGCCATTCTGCGAGGCTTTCATCCGCACCAGCAGGTAAGGCACCGCCGTCCCATCGACGCGCAGATTCTCTGCGAACATCTGCGGATCGCCATTGGTCGCTTGCGCGCTCAGCACGCCGCCCGCCACCGTCTCGCTGCCGATGCCGTAGAAAGACCCCCACGCCTCGAAGTTACCCGGCACATCGAACTCGCTGTTCACAAATGGATCGGTCCCGTTCACGGTTCGGAAAGGATCGGTCCCCGCCGCTGCCTCATCACGATCGCTGATTCCGTCACCGTCGGAATCCACCGTCGGCGTGGTGATATTGGTGGTCCAGGTAATCGTGTAGGTGCTTAGCGAGGTGGTGGCCACGGGGCGGATATAAAGGTCGCCGTTGATTTCCCTGTAGTAACCGGAGGTAGTGCCGGCCTTCAATGCAGCAAGCGAAGAGCGGGATGTCATCCCGCTTATCGAGAGTCCCAGCAGCTTGCCGAAATCCTTGAAACGAACGACGAAGTTATCACCCACGACGGCATCGTCGAAGTTCACAATCACCTTCTTCGTCGATGGCAGCGCTTCATAGGAGTAGGTGTAGAGGAAATCCTCCCGGACGACGAGCGGGAGCTGATGCCACTCTTTGTAGCCATTGATGTAATAGACGCCCCTGGTTGGCGTGCCCGCTTTCGTCCGCACCACGCTGACGTTTGGGTTGGTATCATTTGGAAGTCCGTATGTGAGCCGGCATTGGGCGAAGCGGTGGTCGCTGCGATACATGTTTGCCCACACCGAGGGCCGCGTCTCCCCGCCGGTGAGCATGAAGGGATGATTGCTGATGATCGAACTGTTCCGCACCCCGGAGATCGAGCCATCCACATCCACGATCACCTGTGCCCAGATGCGCGGATGGCCGGGATCATTCGCGCCGATGTTCGCAGGCGGGATGATGTTGTAGTTGACCAGTTCGGAGCGCACCGGCGTGGGCGGCTCGAAGGTCAGGCTTTCGAAGTAATGATTCGGATGCTTGATCGCCGCTCCGACGTTTTGGAGAAAACGGGCATTGGTCGCGTCGTAACCCACGAGGTGGTCCTTTTTCATCAGACCGGCCCCGTCATACACGAGATACACGAAGCGAAGCGTGCTCGAGGGTTGCAGTCCGAATCCCGAGTCCGCAACCATCAGCGATTCCTCGCAGAGCTGGTAGGTCGCGAGGAAGAGATTGATCTCATTGTCGGAAAAAACGTTGTTGCGATAGACCACATTTTTTCGCCTGTCGCCGCCGCCCGCATAGATGGCGCTGTAGTTGCAATACCAGGTGCATTCGTTGAAATAGAACGGCCCGTCGTTCTCCCATGCGCCATTTTTGACCAGCGTGTCGGTGGAGGATACCTGATCAACGATGTCGAGGCCCATCTTGCAACTATGCGCAGTATTGCGGTCAAAGGTGCCGAGCGGCTGCTTGGAAGGCTCCAGGCCGGCGAAGCTCGGGTGGGTCAAAGAGGCGTGCAAGGGCTTCTGCGGAAAGGCGAACCAATAGCCCGTGCCCTCCGTCCCGGCCGCGACATTGTCGGTGAAAGTGTTGTTTGGATCGGTGATCCAGAAACTTGAGGGCGAACGGTTTTGCCCCTCATCGAAACCATTGTCCGTCTCCAAAATTTGTTCGCCCGGCGCGGGCTTCTTGCTCAGCACCACCACGTTCCTGCGGATGACATTGAAACGCTCCGAGCCATCTTCGAGAAAGATGCCGTGGCCGAGATGGTCGTAACAGAAGTTATTCTCCACCTGCGTGGACTCCGTCCCGTGGATGGTGATTGCGCGATTGAAGGAATGGCGCACCACACTGTCGCGGAAGTATTAGACATCTTGCATGAATAGCGATTGTGTTAATATCAGAAAAACAGCGACTTGGCCACCTCGTTGCGGCAGGCGCGCCGGTGATTGTAGAGAGACGCTGCCACCAGCATGACATGGTCGTGGAAACCCTCCTTGCGG
>JANOAS010000052.1:0-25772 GCA_031411255.1 bacterium | reverse complement strand
GAGGCGGTCATGACGACGTTGAAGTCAACGGCGGCGTCCTTGTCCTCGAGGTAGCAGAGGTCGAGGATGGTCTGGCCGCCGAAGACGCCGGCACTGACGGCGGCGACGTGCTGCTTGAGCGGGTTGGTCTTGATCTTTTTCGCGTCGAGCAGCTTCTGAAAGGCGAGGGCGCAGGCGACGCTGGCTCCGGTGATGGCGGCGGTGCGGGTGCCGCCGTCGGCCTGGAGGACGTCGCAGTCCACCCAGAGGGTGCGCTGGCCCAGGGCGTCAAGGTCCACGGCGGTGCGCAGGGCGCGGCCGATGAGGCGCTGAATCTCGGAGCTGCGGCCGTCGAGCTTGCCCTTGGAAATGTCGCGCTGTTTCCGCTCCAGTGTACTGAAGGGAAGCATGTTGTACTCGGCAGTGAGCCAGCCGCCGGGGACGTTCTGGTATTTCATCCAGCCGGGCACGCCGTCCTCGATCATGGCGGAGCAGATGACGCGGGTGTTCCCGAAGGAAACGAGCACGGAGCCCATGGCATGCGGGGCGATGCCGGGGATGAAGGAGACGGGGCGGAGCTGGCTGGCGGTGCGGCCGTCCGGACGTGGCGTGAGCGGTGAGGTGATCAAAATGGGCGAAAGGTGGCAGGAAACAAGCAGGCGAAAAGGACGGGACTAGCCGCCGGAACCGTAGAAATACCCGAGCAGCAGCAGGCCGAGGGCGAGGCGGTAGAAGGCAAAGCCGTTAAAGGTGTGGCTCTGCACGTATTTGATGAGCCACTTCACCACGACGAAGGCGGAGATGGCGGCGGTGAGGGTGCCGATGACTACCAGGCCCCAGTGGGTGCTGGCCACTTCCTTGTGCTTGATGGCTTCGAGGATTTTCAACCCGCCGGCGGCCATGATGGTGGGGATGCCGATGAGGAAGGAGAACTCCGTGGCCGCAGGACGGGCCAGCCCGCAGGCCATGGCGAGCATGATGGTGGAGCCGGAGCGTGAGGCCCCCGGAAAAAGCATCGCGATGATCTGCCCGGCAGCGCAGGCGCCGACTACGACCCACGTGATGTTGTTGCTGGGGAAGCGCACCCTGGCCCAGGCCTCCATGCCGAAAATAACGAACGCCCCGATGAAGGTGGCCCACGCGATGGGGCCGATGGAGTCCGGCAGCGCCATGCCGAATTTTTTAGCAATCAGGCCAATGATGGCGGTCAGGACGAAGCAGCTGAGGAGCTTGATGGCGTAGTCCTGGTTGGCCGGTTTCCTCCAGTCCACCATCATGGCGGAGATGCGCTTCCAAAAAAGCGGCACGAGCGCGAGGACTGCGCCGCACTGGATGACAACGGTGAAGAGTTCATTAAAGACGGCCTTGTCCACATTCATGAACTTCTCGGCAATGAGCAGGTGCCCTGTCGAGGAGACGGGAATGAACTCGGTCAGGCCTTCGATGAGGCCAAGGATGATGGCGTTGAGCCAGTCGGGCATGGAGAAAAATGGTTAAGAAACGTTAGGGGCCGAATGTCACCCGGAGGGGCGATTCCGCAAGGCCGAATGAAGGCGGGTTGAAACGGGCAGAAAAAAACCGGCCGGGTTGCCCCGGCCGGTTTGCGGAAAAAGAAAACGAGAAAGGCGGGATCAGCCTTTTTTCACCTTGGCCAGAGCGACGTCGGGGTTGGCGTCGAAGGCGGCCTTGCACTTCTCGCAGCAAAAGCCGACGGTCTGCTTGAACTCGCCGGACTGCTTGGCGTCAACGGCCTTGCCGTCCACCGGGCACTTGGCATTGGTGACGACGTCCTTCTTGATTTTGGCGATGATTTCGGCCTCCTTCTCAGGGGCTTCCTTGCGGCAGTTGTCGCAGCAGAAGGCGACCTTCATCCCGCCGATGGTGGCGGTTTTGAATTCCTTGACCGGCTTGCCGGCCAGCGGGCAGATGGTGTTCACGCCCTTGGTGGCGTTGTCGTTCGTCACCTTGGCGAGGGCGGGCTCGGCACCGAAGGCGGCCTTGCACTTGTCAGAGCAGAAACCGACGAACTTGGAGACGACGGTGGTGAACTTGGCGTTCACGGGTTTGCCGTCCATCGGGCACTTGGTGTTCACGGCAGCGGAGGCTGCAGCTGAAGGGGCAGCGGCGGCGGCTGGTTTGGCGGGTTCAGCGGCGAGGGAGCCGGCGACAAAGAGTCCGGCCACGAGGGCGAGGAGGTGTTTCATGGGATGATGCAGTAGTGGTGGTTTCGGGTTGGTGAAGAAGGGGGCGGCCCCCTGATTTCGCGCCAATGTTAACGTGGTTTCCAGTTTTGGCACGCTTTTTCCCCGCTGGAGGGCAGGGATCAGGCTTTGGCTGACGGGGCACTGCGGTAGTGCCCAGGGAGGCGCTGCCGGTCAATGCATGAAGAAAAACGTCATGCCGAGGATGGTGTAGACGGCCAGAAGGAGGACGCCCTCCATCCAGTTGGACTCGCCATCCTGGGCGATCAGCGCGACAATGCCGACGGAAACGGCGACGGCGATGACCTCCATGGGGCTGAAAATAAGATCCATCGGTCTGCCGAATATGTGGCTGGCGAAAACGAGGACCGGAGCAACAAACAGGGCAATCTGGATGCTGGAGCCAATGGCGATGTTCATCGAGAGATCCATCTTGTTTTTCATGGCGGTCAGGATGGCGGTCGAGTGCTCTGCCGCGTTGCCGATGATGGCAACGAGGATGACGCCGACGAACACGGGGGTCAGGCCCAGCTGGTGGGTGGCGGACTCGACCGCGCCGACGAGGAACTCGCTGAGCACGGCCACCACAGCGGTCGCGGCAAAGAGGACGCCGACGGACTTGCGCTTGCTCCAGCCATGGGTGCCGATGGCCTCCTCCTCCACCTCGGCCAGTTCACCAGTGTAGAGGTGGGTGTGGGTCTTGAGGGTAAAGATGAGGCTGAGGATGTAAACGATGAAGAGGACAATGCAAATCTCCAGGCTCAGGTCGTGCTCCACCGCCGCCCCCTCCGCCCCGGCCACGTAATGAAACGTGGCGGGCATGACCAGGCCGATGGTGGAGAGCAGGAGCAACGTGGTGCCCAGCGAGGCGGCGGTCTTGTTGAACTTCTGGGTGGAAAACTTAAGCCCGCCAGCCAGGGCGCTCGCGCCCAGGACGAGAAGGATGTTTCCGATGATGGAGCCGGTGATGGACGCCTTGACGATGTGGAAGAGGCCCTTGTGCAGGGCCATCAGGGCGATGATCAGCTCGGCCGCATTGCCGAACGTGGCATTGAGCAGCCCGCCGACCCCGGGGCCCAGTTTTTCCGCCAAGTGCTCGGTGGCGCGGCCCATCCAGCCGGCGACAGGGATGATGGCGATGGCGGATACGATGAAGATGGCGAGCGGGCTGGCGTGGGTGAGTTCCAGCACCACGGCGGCGGGAACGCACAGGAGAAGCCAGTTCAGGATGTGTTTTGGAGCGAAGATGTTCATGGCGCGGCGCAGACTTATATCGACAGAACGCCCGTGTCGAATGCAGAAAATCGACCGGACTGTCACCACACCGGAAATTTACCGCTCCGGCATGTCGAAACAAAAAGGCGGCCCCTCGGAAAACCGGGGGAGCCGCCTTTGCGGAAATTCAGGGGACCGGACCTTACTTGGCCGCCTTCTTGGCCACCTTCGCGGCCTTGGCCGGTTTGGCCGGAGCCGGAGCAGCGGCGGGAGCCGAAGCCTTGGCGGCCACGCGAGCGCCGAGGATGCTCTTGATGCGGCCGGCGGCGTTCTTGTGAATTACGTTGCTCTTCACAGCCTTGTCGGCGGCGGAGGCAAGGGCGTTGAACTTGGCGGCAGCGTCCTTCGCGTCACCTTTTTCCAAGGCGACTAGGACCGCCCTGCGCGCGGTTTTGATGCGCGTCTTGACCGATTTGTTGCGGTCGGTGCGGGCGGCGGTTTGACGGTCGCGCTTCAGCGCGGATTTGGTGTTGGCCATAGAGATCTTAAAAGGTTGAAAAAGGACGCGAAGTCTAATGGGACACGCCCTCCTGTCAAGCAGGGAAAGCTGATTCCACACGGTGATCATTTTGCCGCAGCGAAATCCGCCCGCAGGCCCGGAACCGGGAGTCATCCATCGCAAACGCAAAACCCGGTGGGCTGATCAGCAAAGTTCAGCCCGCGCCGGGCCACGGCGGACCTGCTCCCCCTACTCCTTCGAGCGCGGATCAAACGCATCGCGCAGGCCGTCGCCGAGGAAATTCAGGGCGAGCAGTGTGGCGGACATGAGGGCGGCGGGAAAAACTAGGAGCCACCAGCGGCTTTCCACCGGATTCACGACCTGGGCGCCGGC
Source organism: bacterium (assembly GCA_031411255.1). GTDB lineage: Bacteria > Verrucomicrobiota > Verrucomicrobiia > Verrucomicrobiales > V1-33 > JANOAS01. The sequence continues at coordinate 21,485 of JANOAS010000052.1, read as the reverse complement.
CTTCAGGAGGGAGCCCCAACTGGCGGCCGGCTCGTCGATTCCAAGTCCCAGGAAGCTGAGGAAGGACTCGTCCAGCACGACGGCAGGGATGGTGAGCGTGAGGCAGGTGAGGATGATGGTCCAGAGGTTTGGCAGGAGGTGCTTGACCATGATGGTCAGGGTGCTCTGGCCCATCGCGCGGGCGGCGGCGATGTACTGCTGCTCCCGCAGGACGAGGACCTGCCCGCGGATGATGCGGGCCATGGTCAGCCACTCGATGAGGCCGATGCTCAGGATGACAATGAGGATGCGGTTGTACGGCAGGAGGCTGGCGAACCATGACTGGAGGTGCGCGTGCCCGTTCGCCTCAGCCCAGAGTCGCCCTCCATCCAGCAGGGAAACGAAGCCCCCGGAAAACGAGGCGATGAAAACCATGATGATGAGGATCTGCGGGATGGAATTCAGCAGGTCGATGATGCGCATGAGCACCTGCCCGGTGCGCCCGCCGACAAACCCGGCCGTGATGCCGTAAGCGACGCCGATGAGGAGGTTCACCAGACCTGCGGCGATGCCCACCAGCAGCGAAACCCGCCCGCCGGCCAGCACACGGGCAAAGAGGTCCTTCCCGTGGTCATCACTGCCCAGCAGGAAGGTGACCGGCTTTGTGCCCAGCGTCTTCGCGGCATCCAGCGGATCTTTCACCGGCAGGTCCACCCGCGCCCCGGGCGGCTGAAAGGTGAATGCGGAACCGGCTGTCATTTCCTCCGGGAAAAAATACGGCCCGATGAAGCACGCCAGCACGACGAGGATGAGAAACCCGAGTGACGCGAGAGCCGCACGGTTCTTTTTCAGTCTCCTCCAACCGTTGGATTGCTCAGCCATGGAGTTGGATCCGCCGGTCGAGGAAAGTGTAGGCGATTTCGACGAGGAAATTGAACGCCACCACGAGGGTGCAGTAGACAATCGTCACACCGACAAGGAGAAAACCGTCGCGGTTCTCGATGGATTTCACGAAATACTGGCCCGCCCCGGGGATGCCGAAGACGGTTTCCACAATGAGCGAGCCCGTCAGCAGGTGCGCGGCCAGCGGGCCGAGAAACGAAACGACCGGCAGGATGGCCACGCGCAGGGCGTGCTTCCACACCACCGTGCGGCGGGAGAGCCCCTTGGCCGTGGCTGTGCGGATAAAATCCTGCCCCAGAACCTCCAGCAGACTGTTCCGCGTAAGCCGGGCGATGGTCGCCACATACGGCGCGGCCAGGCAGACGGCGGGCAGTATCATGCGCGAGGGCTCGAACCACCCGCCGATGGGAAGCCAGCCCAAGGTGAGGGCAAAGATGAAAATCATGACTGGCCCGGTGACGAACCCCGGGATGGAGATGGCGGCCAGGGCGGTGAACATGGCTGCGTAGTCACCCAGCCCGTTCCGGTGCATGGCGGCGAAAACCCCCAGCGTCACCCCGCCCACGACCGCCACGAAAAAAGCCGCCGTCCCGAGCTGGAAGGAGACCGGCAGGCTCTGCCCGAGGATGTGGGCCACCGTCTCGCCCTTGTACTTGGTGGATTCTCGGAGGTCCCCCTTCGCCAGATCACCCAGGTAGCGGGCATACTGCCACCAGAGGGGGCCGTCCAGCTTGTACTCCGCCAGCTTTTTCGCCCGGACCTCGGCCTTCTGGTCCTTCTCGCCGGAAAACGGGTCGCCGGGCGCCGTCCTCACGAGCACGAAGGTGATCGTGACGGAGAAAAACAGCACGACCAGCAGGCTCAGGAGCCGCTTGGCGATATGGGCGAGCAGGGGTGGCATGGAAGGTTTCTGATTGCTGATTTCCAGACCACCGCCAGTCGGAAGGAACGGCTTAAAATACCTCGCCGTCCTTGAAGAAGCGCTTCACCTCGGCGGCGGCGGCTTCGGGGCTGTCGGAGGCGTGGCAGACGTTGACCATGTTGCTCTCGCCAAAATCTCCGCGGATCGTGCCCTTGTCCGCCTTGCGGGAGTCCGTTGGGCCCAGCAGGTCGCGCACCCGGGAGATCACATTTTCCCCGCTCAGGGCGAGGGCGACCACGGGCGAACTCTGCATAAAATCCGCTACTTCGGGGAAAAACGGGCGGTCCGCGATGTGCGCGTAGTGCTCCGTCAGGATTTCCCGGCTCAGGGTCATCATTTTCAGCCCGCGCACTTTGAAGCCTTGAGCCTCAAACCGGCGAAGCACTTCGCCGGTCAGATTTTTTGTCACACAGTCGGGTTTGAAGAGGATGAGCGTCGTTTCGGTAGCCATGGTTGGAATAGAGTCGGGAAAGGAATTTTGGGGGGAAAGAAATACTGCCGCTTCCCGTTTCTGCAAGCGATTAGGCGTCCGGGCGCCATTCTGCGATTAAAAGAGCGCTAATCATAAAATTAATATTTCTCATAGTATGAGAAATGCGCTATAGTCGAAATATGCCCGGCGCAATCACTCCCTTGCAAGCCAGTCCTGAAACGCCCGCGCTGGTCTTTCCAGCCCGGCCGGCGCGGGTCGTGGTGGCGAGGGAGCCTGAACCTCCGCCTCCGGACCCTGTGCAGGTGAGGAAAAAGGCAAAGCGGAAGCGTCAGCTGCGGCGCTGGGGCTTCTGGGTGATGATTGGATGGAACATCATCGGGGGCACCGCCGGGCTTCTTGTTCTGAAGAAAAAACTCGATGCCGCCCGTGCCTTGGAGGCGCAGGTAAGCCGGGAAATCCCGATGTCGGAAATGCGCACGACCCTGCCGAAACTGACGCCGCCCCCGGCTGACCAGGTCACGGAAAGCGACGCGGCCAACTTTGGTCTGGAGCTGGGGCGGCTCCTCTCCTTTCCTGCTGGGCCGGATCTGCTGAGGGTCACCGACTACCCGGCCTACAGCCAGCGCACGCTGGACGGGTTCAAGATGCCGTCCTCCATGCTCGGCCAGCTGAACGACCAGTTCATCGAAGGCTCAAAAACACAGCCCGGCGGCATTTTTTCCCAGCTCGCCGGCATCCCAACACGGTTTCTTTCAACCAGAATGCGGGATGGATTTCCCTCCCTCCTTTTCAGGCAGCTGCCCCCGGGGTGTGATCCCGCCTACGTGGAGGTCCTGCTCCATCCCCGCGGCACCGGTCTCGCCGTGGTGGACTACTACCACCACCTCACCGGCCAGTATGCCTCGGAGGGCGCGCGCACGCTGCTCCTCCCCTCCCTGCTGGCCTCCGACCCGGCGTGCCTGCCTGACGCAGACCCGCTCCGCCGCGCCACCGCCGCACAGACCACCTCCGTGCAGCTGTTCATCAAGGCCGTCTCCGGCCAAGACCAGGCCAGGGCCGCGCTTGCCTGGAAAGACCTCTCCGACGAACTCCGCACCCTGCCCGCCCTCGAGTCCCTCTTCCTCATTTCCTCCCGCGCCGCGACGGACCCTGCCCGTGTGCGCGAGTCTCTCTCGCTCATCAGTCACGCCAAAGACCGCGGCCTCCTCGCTTTCGAGCTTTTCCTCATCGACGAGGACTTCCCCGCCGCCACGCACTGCCTGGATCAGCTGGAGACCGCCGTGGGCCGGGACCCCGCCATCCTCCTCACCCGCGCCCGTCTGCTCGGCCTCCAGGGAAAAAGAGCCGAATCCGCCGCCACTCTGGCCCGCCTCAGGCAGCTCGAGCCCGAACTTTTGCCCAAGGGTGCCTCCGTCTCCGTCAGTCAGTAGGACGACACCCGGGCGGCGCACCAGCAACCGAATCGCACCGGTCTCCGGCTTTCGGGTTGAAATCGAGCCGTTCGCGCCTTTGATGCACCCTTCATGAAATACGATCTCATCGTCATCGGCGGCGGCCCGGCAGGTTATGTCGGGGCCATCCGCGCCGCCCAGCTCGGGAAAAAAGTCGCCTGCGTCGAAAAGGAGCGTGCCGGCGGCACGTGCCTGAACTGGGGCTGCATTCCCACCAAGGCTCTGCTCCGCAACGCAGAGCTTTACCACGTTATGAAGCACAAGGCGGAGGAGTTTGGCTTCAAGTTTGACAACCTTTCCTACGACTGGTCGAAAATCATCGGACGCAGCCGCAAAGTGTCCGACCGCATGGCCGGCGGCATCGAGTTTCTCTTCAAGAAAAACAAGATCGACTACGTCCGCGGGACCGCCGCCTTGGCCGCAGGGGGCAAAGTGGAGGTGACCGCCGCCGACGGAACGAAGTCCGTCCTTGAAGGTGCCAACACCCTCATCGCCACCGGCTGCCTCACTCGCGATCTGCCGGGCCTGCCCTTCAACGGCAAGTCCGTCATCGGCAGCCACGATGCCATGATCCTGCCGCAACAGCCGAAGGACATGATCGTCATCGGCGCCGGGGCCATCGGCATCGAGTTCGCCTATTTCTACAATGCCTTCGGCACCAAGGTGACCGTCATCGAAATGATGCCGAACATCCTCCCCGTCGAAGACACGGAAGTCAGCCAGGTGGTGGAGAAATCCTTCACCAAGTCCGGCATCGCGCTCAAGACATCGACGAAAGTCATCAGCACCAAGGATCTGGGCACCGGCGTGGAAGTCGTCGTCGAGAAGGACGGCAAGCAGGAGACCCTGACGGCCGAAGTTTGCCTCGTAGCCATCGGCGTGAAGCCGCTCCTGCCCGGCGGACAGCCCGTCGGCCTCACGGACCGCGGCTACATCAAGACCGACGACCGCTACCAGACCACCGTGAAGGGCGTCTACGCCGCCGGGGACATCATCGGCCCGCCGTGGCTCGCCCACGTGGCCAGCTTCGAGGCGCTTCAAGCCGTGGAGGGCATGTTCAATGCCAAGTTCAAGCCGAAGAAAGTCGGCCTCTTCCCCGGTTGCACCTACTGCCAGCCGCAGGTGGCCAGCGCCGGCCTGACCGAGCGTGCGGCGAAGGAAAAAGGCCTGAAATTCAAAGTGGGCAAGTTCCCCTTCCTGGCCAGCGGCAAGGCCCACGCGGTGGGCGAGGCCGACGGCTTCGTGAAGCTCCTCATCGGCGAGCCGCACGGGGAAATCCTCGGCGCGCACATCGTCGGCAGCGAGGCCACCGAACTCATCGCCGAACTCGGTCTGGCCATGAACTCCGAGCTGACCTACGAGGACATCGAGGCCACCATCCACGCCCACCCCACCCTCAGCGAGGCGGTGAAAGAGGCCGTCGAAGTCGCCCTCGGCCACCCGATCCACATCTAGGCTCGGGGCTCCCGTATTTTCAAAGGCTGGCTCGGGCGCACTGCCCGGGCCGGCCTATTTTGTGCCCGCAGCCTTCGCCTGCGTCTGGCTCTCCTCATTCAGGCGTGCGAGCGGCACCTTGTAGACCTGCCCGTTGGCCATCTTCAGGTGCACCGTGTCGGCCTCCAGCTTGAGAAAAGTGGCCTGGATCACCTTGCCATCCGCGCTCGTCCACGCCTGGGGCGTGGCGGCGGGAGCGGCGGCCGGTTTGACTGCGGCGGCGGGTGGCGGAGCCCCTTTGCCTTCCAGCACAGCACCGGCGGCGATCCACTCGCGGAACGCGTCCAGCTCCTTCTTTGTCAGACCCTCCTTGTTGTTGGGGGGCATGCGCCCCTTTTCGCCCTCGGGCTTGCTCATGAGATCGATCAGATTGCTCCGCTCCACATCCCCGGGGACGATCTGGCCCTTCGGACCGATGTCGGTCGCCAGGCGGGCGAGGTTGTCGAAAACATACCCGGACTTCTCCTTGCCCGAGGCCTCGCTGTGGCACTCGTAGCATTTCTTCTTCAGGATCGGGGCGATGTCCTTCTTGAACGTCGCCGCCGCAGTGGCGGCAGAGACGGAAAACGAAAGGCACAGGGCGGTGAAAATGGCGGGCTTGAGCATGGAGGCGTGAGTTTACTTGATTTCCCAAAAAACACCAGTCAGGGAAAACCCGACACGGCGGCGCGAAATTTCGCCCAATGTTCTCATTGTCCCCGGCCCAAGCCAGGCAAGACTTCCCTCCCTCAGACAACCAACCCAGCCACCCTGACAAACATGAATCCGTGGTACTACCTCGACGCCTCCCGCACCCAGCAGCAGACCCTTCAAGACGCGCTTCCCGGCCTCGTCGCCAGCGGAGCCATCACCCCGGCCACGCAGATGTGGACCCAGGGCCAGGCCGGCTGGCTCAAGGCCGCTGAAGCCCTGCCCCACCTTTTCGACGCCCCCGCAGGCGGCCCGCCCCCGCTCTCCCCCGCCCTGCCTCCGCGCCCGCCCGCCCTCGCGCATGAGATCGACTACGAGATCATTGGCAACGAAATGCAGATCGTCGAAATCGAACTCGACCCCGGCGAAACCGTCATCGCCGAAGCCGGCGGCATGAACTACATGGAGGACGGCATCCAGTTTGAAACCAAGATGGGCGACGGTTCCTCGCCCACCAGCGGGTTTGGAAACATTCTGAAGACCATCGGCAAACGCATGCTCACGGGCGAGTCGCTCTTCATGACGCACTTCACCAATCGCGCCCCGTCCGGGAAAAAGCGCGTCGCCTTTGCCGCGCCCTACCCGGGGAAAATCATCCCGCTCAACCTGCGCGAACTCGGCGGTGAGATCCTCTGCGAAAAAGACGCCTTCCTTTGCGCCGCCTACGGCACCAGCATCGGCATCGCATTCAATAAAAAGCTCGGAGCCGGATTCTTCGGCGGGGAGGGCTTCATCCTTCAGAAAATCCGCGGCGACGGACTCGCCTTCGTCCACGCCGGCGGCACCATCATCAAGCGCGAACTCAAAGGCGAACGCCTCTTTGTAGACACCGGCTGCCTCGTCGCCTTCACCCCCGGCATCCAGTACGACATCCAGCGCGCCGGAAATTTGAAGAGCATGATCTTTGGCGGAGAGGGCCTCTTCCTCGCCACCCTTCAGGGCCACGGCACCGTCTGGCTCCAGAGCCTGCCCTTCTCCCGCCTCGCCGACCGCGTCCTCGCCAACGCCCCCTCCGCCGGCGGCTCCTCCACCGGCCAGGGCTCCGTCCTCGGCGGACTGGGCAACCTGTTTGGAGACTAAAACCCGGGAAATCAAACAGCAGGGAACGAAGCAAGACCTGAGCGCCCAGACGCGGTCAGCCGCCTGCCGGATGAAGTGAAGGCACTCCGGTGGCCGCGTTCCGGGGGCTGAGGCTCAGTTTTCTCCGTCTCCTCCTGTTCAGGTCCATTCCGGCATACGGGTTTGATTTCTCCCACCGGGGGAGATGGTGCGCGGCGAGACTTGCAAAGTCTCGTTCCTTGGGCGGGCGCGCCGGATGGTGCTCCCGGCGGAATCTTCGCGCGTGACAGGGGGCCCGGGTTTCGGCATGATGCGGGCGAAACGACAAACCCAAACTGAAATGAAAACCCGCCGCCAGTTTCTCCGCGACTTCAGCCTTGCCACGACATCTCTAGCCCTGGTCCCGTCCGCTCTGGCGGACGAGGGGGCGGGAAAGCCGGGGGTTGAGACGGCGTCTTTTTTCCTGGTGGGTGACACGCACTACCGGGCGGATGACGAGGGGGGAATCCGCATGGATGAGGACTCGGCGGCCTACAATGCGCGGCTGGTGGACTGGATGAACCGGCTGCCGGGCACGACGGTGCCGGACCTGGCGGGCGGCGGGACGCTGGCGGTGCCGCACGGGGTGATCCATGCGGGGGATCTGGTGGACAGCGGGGACAAGGGGAAGGCAAAGGAGAAGGTGGCGGAGGCGGAGATGACGGCGTGGATGGCGGACTGGGGCCTGAACGGGGGCGACGCGAAGCTGCGCTGGGCGGTGCGGGAGATCCACGGGAACCACGACGCGCCGCACGGGGACACGCCGGTGCTGGAGGCGATCAAGGCGCGGACGAAGAAGCGCGCAGGGCTGGCGAACGTCTCGGCCAACGGGCTGCACTACTCGTGGGACTGGGCGGGGGTTCACTTTGTGGCGCTGGGCATCGTCGTGGGGGATGCGCCGGAGATCACGCGCAAGCGCCGGTATTCGCCGCTGGGCAGCCTGCCCTTTCTGAAACAGGACCTGGCGGACCACGTGGGCACGAGCGGCCGGCCAGTGGTGCTGGTGCACCATGTGGACGTGCACCGCTACTCGCAGGAGCTGCCGGATGACCTGGTGGTGAAACAGGAGTGGGACTACGGGGACACGCACGCCTTTTACGAAACGGTGAAGCCCTACCGGATCGCCGCGACCCTGTGCGGGCACACGCATGTGCGAAAAATCGCGCGCTGGAACGGGACGAAGGACGACAAGACGCGGCAGGGCATCCCGTTTCTGAACACGGACAATGGAGCGCACTTTGGCTCGCCCAAACAGGCGATCCTGCACGTGGAGGTGAATCCGGGAAAACTGCTGGTGCGGGAATTCGCCACCGAGGACGGCTGGACGACAGGGGCGTGGACGCCGCAGACGTGGCAGTTCCCCCTGCCGGCTTGACGCCGGCGAAGGGGTGCCGCCGCCTCAGACGGCGCAGGCAGGCAGCCCGAGGAAGTCGGCCACAAAGGCGCTTGCCGGGCTGGCGCGGAGTTCGGCCGGGGTGCCGGCCTGCTGGATGGCGCCGTCATTGAAAACGACAACGCGGTCGGCGAGTTCGAAGGCCTCCTCCTGATCATGCGTGACGAAAAGGGTGGTGAGCCGGGTGCTGTCGTGGAACTCGCGCAGCCAGCGGCGGAGGTCGCGGCGGACGCGCGCATCCAGCGCGCCGAAGGGCTCGTCCAAGAGGAGGACCTCCGGCTCGACGGCGAGGGCGCGGGCCAGGGCGACGCGCTGCCGCTGGCCACCGGAGAGCTGGCCCGGCAGGCGGTGGCCGAAATCCGGCATCTGGATGGTGACCAGAAGCCGCTGCACGACGGCGTCGATGGCCGCGCGCGAGGGACGCAGGGCGCGGGGCCGGGCCCGCAGGCCGAAGGCGATGTTCTCCGCCACGGTCATGTGGTTGAAAAGCGCGTAGTGCTGGAAGACGAAGCCGGCGCGGCGCTCCCGGGCTCCGGCGAGGGTGACGTCCCTGTCGTGGAACTGAACACGGCCACGTGCGCCGTCCGGAAGCTCCAGCCCGGCAATGAGACGGAGGAGGGTGGTTTTTCCCGATCCACTGGGACCCAGCAGGGCCACCAGCTCTCCGGTGCGGATGTGGAGGGACACCGAGTCGAGGGCGGTGAAGCGGCCAAACCGCTTGGTGATGTTTTCAATGTGGATGCTCATGAGGGATTCGCTCCGGCGGCGGCGGTCGCGGTCAGGTTTTTCAGGATGAGGGTAAAAACGGCCAGGAGGGCAAGCAGGGAGGCTGCGGCAAAGGCGGGCACGAACTGGTATTCGTTGTAGAGAACCTCGATGTGCAGAGGGAGCGTGTTCGTGGCACCGCGGATGTGCCCGGAGAGCACCGAGACGGCACCGAACTCGCCCATGGCCCGGGCGCTGCAGAGGATGATGCCGTGGGTGAGGCTCCACTTGACCTTGGGCAGCGTGACGGACCAGAAGACACGCCACGGTCCGGCACCCAGCGTGAGCGCCGCCTCCTCCCCGGCCCGCCCGAGGGCCTGCATCTGCGGGGTGAGGACGCGCGCCACGAAGGGGAAGGTGACAAAGAGGGTGCCGAGGACCAGGCCGGGCAGGGCGAAGATGACCTTCACCCCGTGCCCCGCGAGCCAGTCCCCCAGCAGACCCTGGGAGCCGAAGAGCAGCACGAACGACATGCCGGTGATGACGGGGGAAACCCAGAGCGGCAGCTCGATGAGGGCGGCCAGCCAGCGGCTGCCGGTGAAACGAAAGCGGGCCACCAGCCAGGCGGCTGCGAGGCCAAAAACGGTGTTCAGCGGCACGGCGATGGCGGCCACCTGCAGCGTGAGCCCGATGGCGTGGTGCATCTCCTCATCCGCGAACGCGCCGAGGTACGCGGCCCATCCTTTTCGCAGCGCCTCCTGGAAGATGAGCACCAGCGGTAGCACAAAAAGCACGCCGAGAAACACGACGACTGCGCCCACGAGGCAGACCCGGATCCACGGGGGATCACTGGTGGCGCTGCGCGGGGAGAGGGAGACGGTGGGCGGCAAAGCGGGTTCGGTAAAAACGGCCATGACAGGGAATGGGTCAGCGGTTGAACCGGCGGCCCTGCCACCAGCCAAGGAGATGAAACGAGGCGAGGATGGCGAGGGACACCGCCAGCATGACGAGGCCGGTGCAGGAGGCGCCGGCGTAGTCGTATTGCTCAAGCTTTGAGATGACGAGAAGCGGGGCGATCTCCGTCTTGAACGGCAGGTTTCCCGAAATGAAAACGACCGAGCCGTACTCCCCCACCGCCCGCCCAAAGGCGAGGATGACCCCGGCAAGCAGCGAGGGAAGCACGGCGGGAAAAACCACGCGGCGGAAGGTGAGCCAGCGCCCGGCGCCGAGGCAGGCTGCCGCCTCCTCCGGATCAAGCGAGAGGTCCTGGAGCACCGGCTGCACCGTGCGCACGACAAAGGGAAATCCGATGAACACCAGGGCAATGGTGATGCCCAGTGGGCTGTAGGCGGACTGGATGCCCAGGCGCGCCAGCGGGGCACCGAGCCAGCCATTTTCCGAATACAGCGTGACCAGCGCGATGCCGGCCACGGCGGTGGGCAGCGCGAAGGGGAGGTCCACCACGGCATCCACAAGGCGCCGGCCCGGGAACCGGTAGCGGACGAGCACCCAGGCGGTCAGAAAGCCGGCCACGCCATTCACCAGGGCCGCGACGAGGCTGGCGCCAAAGCTGAGCGTGAGCGCCGCCGTCACCTGTTCGTCCCCCAGCACGCGCTGAAATGCGGAGGCTCCGCCCGAAGCCGCACGCCAGGCCAGCGCGGCCAGCGGGAGGAGGACGATGAGTCCCAGCCACCCGAGGGTGATGCCGAGCGAGAGCCCGAACCCGGGCAGGACATGACGGCGGCGTTTCATGACGGCGGAGATCAGCGCGAGGGTTTGAAGATTTGATCAAAAGTGCCGCCGTCATTGAAGTGCCGGGCCTGCGCCGCCCTCCATCCGCCAAAGTGGCGGATGTCCACCAGCTTCAGCGCCGGCAGCGGGTGGGCCGCCGCCGCTTTGGCACTGCGCGGGCGGTAGTAGTGCCGGGCGATGATTTCCTGCCCCTCCTCGGTGAAGAGGTGGCCGAGATAGGCGCGCGCCACCTCGTAGGTGCCGCGACGCCCGGCGACCTTTGACACCACGGCCACCGGCGGCTCCGCCAGGATGCTGGACGGCGGCGTCACGATTTCAAATTTGTCCTTCCCAAATTCATTCAGGACGAGGTAAGCCTCGTTTTCCCAAGTGATGAGCACATCCCCCAGACCCCGCTGGGCAAAGGTGGTGGTGGAGCCGCGCGCCCCGGTGTCGAGAACGGAGACGTTCTTGAACAGGGCCTTCATGAACTCCTTCACCTTTGCCTCGGCCCCTCCCGTCTTCTGCTCCGCCGCAGCCCAAGCGGCCAGGTAGTTCCACCGCGCTCCTCCGGACGTCTTGGGGTTGGGGGTGATCACTTTCAGCCCGGGCGCGATCAGATCGCCCCAGTCCTTCACGCCGCGGGGATTTCCCTTCCGCACAAGGAAGACGATGGTGGAGGTGTAAGGGGAGCTGTGGTGAGGCAGCACCTCCTGCCAGTCACGCCCGACCAGCTGACGGTCCGCCAGCACGTCGATGTCATAGCCCAGCGCCAGCGTGACCACGTCGGCCTCCAGCCCGTCCTGCACGGCGCGGGACTGTTTGCCCGATCCTCCGTGAGACTGGTTGATCTGCACCTCCACGCCCTTCTCCGCCTTGTACCAGGCGGAAAAGGCCTTGTTGAATTCCTGATACAGCTCACGCGTGGGGTCGTAGCTGGCGTTCAGCAGAGTGACCTTTTCCGCAGCACCGGCCGGGCGGGAGTGGAGGAGGGAGGCGCCCAGCAGGGCAATCAGCAGTGTTTTTATGTTCATAGAGTTCGGTTTGAGAATTGATGTTCGAAGGTGTTTTGAGGTTTAGAATTTCCAGCCGAGATCGATCTGAAAGACGTCAACAGAATCGAGATCGGCGATGGCTGACGCCTGTCCGCCGGCGAGGCCATCGCGCAGGCTCCAGCCGTGCGACCAAGCGGCGCCGAGGGTGACGCTGTCGGCGATGTTCCAGGCAAAGGCGGTCTTGATTCCCCTCATGTTGAGGGCGCTCAAAAACGTGTCCGAGTCGTTGAGGTTGGGATCCACGGCGGCGATGCCCGTCTCGCGGTAGTTCACCAGCCAGGACCAGTCCCCCTTTTTCTTGTTTTCCCCGATCTGGAATCCGACGAGCCAGGCCAGGCTGTCGCGGAAATCGTAATGCTGCCCGTCCAGCACGCGGGTGGTGACGAGGTTTGGGTAGCGAACGTTTTGCGTGGCGATGACCGTGGGCGTGTCCAGCCCGAGGTTTTCGAACCGCTCCTTCCCGCGCGTGTTCCAGGCAAAGTCCCAGTAGAATTTCGCCTTTTTGTCGAAGAGTTTGAAAGTGAGATCACCCGGCGCCGTGACAATGGCGAGATCGTCGGTCTCATTCTCCAGCAGGCGGGACTGCGGGCTGGTCACTTTGACCCGGCCCAGGCCGGTGGCCTTCGTGGTGACGAAGGTTTGGCCGGCCTTTGAGGCATCCACCGGCAGGCCGTAGCCGGGGAGTCCGGTCGTGGCATTCCCCGCCTCGCGGACCTGGCGCTGGCTGCCACTGGTGCTTGCATTCACCTGGCGTGAATTGCCGCTGGCGGGATCGGTGGTGGTGGTGACGGTGGAGCGGTTCACCGGGGTCACGGTGCGGGTGGGCACCCCTTTTGCATCGTAGGCCACGGTCACCTGCTCTGTGTCCGTGGTGACGGTCTGGGTCTGGCTGGGCGGCGTGTAATCGGGAAAGCTCGCGTCAGAAAGCGCGCGGGCCCCCTTGAGCTGCGAGGCGCGCCCGCCGTTGTACCAGTTGAGGCCGGGAGCCACCGTCAGAGTGACGTCCGGGGTCACCTTCCAAGCCGCCTTGAGCTGGCCGGAGAAAAGCCAGGAATCCCGACCCGCGGTGTTTTGCCTGAACTCGTCATTGTCGAAGAAGATAAACTGCCCGGCATTCAGCGTCAGCGAAAACCGGTCTCCATCCCCCCCGAACGCCCGTGTCAGGTCGAGGCTTTCCGCCGCGCCCTGCGGGTTGATGTCGGGATCCCACACGAGATCCGTCGTGTAGAGCGGGTTTTCGAATTTCCCGAGGGTGACGGACGCCCAGTCCTCCGGCTTCCAGCCGAGGAACGCCTTCGTCAGGTATATGTTGTAGCCGTCGAACCCGCCGGAGAACGTCTCGTTGTTGCTGTCGGCAGACTGGCCGGTGGCAATCTGAAAGCCTCCCGAGATGTCGTCCGTCATCTTCAGGTCCGCCCCCAGTCTGAGGCGAAAGCGCTCGCGGGACCGCTCGCTCTCACCCGGGCTGGCCCCCAGTTTGGCCGCATTGGGCCGGGCCCCGCTGCTCGAGAGTGTGGCCGGGCTCTGCACCTGAGGCGTGGCCTGGTCAAACTGGTACCGAAGTCTGAGATCGCCTCCCAGTTTCAGACCGGCCACGGAATCGGCCAGTTGCAGCTTGCCCGCCGGGGTGCGGGCATTGTCCCTCGCAAGGTCAGCGCGCACTTTTTCCGCGTCTTCGGGAGAGAGTATCTTTTTGGCCACGAGGACGTCTATCAGCGGGCCCACCTCGGTGGCGTGGACACGGGCGGGCAGGAATCCCGCAGCAGCCGCGAAGGCGATGCCGGGGATGAAGAGTGATTTTTTCATGCAGTTGTAAATGGATTGGTGGTGAACGCAGCCGTCCGGTTCTCCGGTGGGCGCACGCGGAAATGGTCTGAACAAGCGCCTCCGGGGAAACCCGGTCGGCAAAAAGGCGGGCGTCGCGTCCGCAGGAAAAAGGCGGTCGCGGGTCTGGTGGCTGCGGCTCCTCCGGTTCTCCGGTCAGCCCGCAGCTGGTGGTCTGGCGCCAGGGCTCAACCCGGCTGCGGCTGGCCGGGCGGCCTCACCGAAGAGATCGTCGAAAGCCCGCCAGGAAGGCGGGTCTTCTCGGTACACTCCACCTGCGTGACGCGCCCCTCGTGAACGGTGATCTGCACAGAACCGAAGCGCAGGGCTCCGACTTTCTGCTGCACAATCTCGAACCAGGATTCAGTTCGGTTTTCTGTGGGTTGGCTGGTCATCTGGTGAAGGCAATTCGTCCGACGTTTTAAAGAATACTTACGTGGTCGGTTTTGGCAAGTTTTAATTCCGTCTTATTTTGTCGTATATAAAGATTTATCGCGCCATTATTTTTATGACAAATGTATTGAATACCCGATAAAAATGAACGGCATTTCAAAACCAGAGGAAAAACCTGCCAATTTTCCGGGTGCATGGGCCCTCTCCGTGGCAACCGCGCCTTGCAACCGGGGCAAGGCCGGTTAAAGGGCAAGGCAGCATGGTTGACCAGCACTCCCCAGATTCAGACGACGACGACGAAATTTTCCACCCCTCCCCGGAGGCGGCGGCCACGGCCTCCATGGCTCCGCTGACGGCGGATGAAAAAGTCCGCTACACGGAGCTGGACCAGCGCGTGGTGAAGGGGCTGCAGAGCTTTGCCGACGAGGTGGCGGACGCCCTCCTGGAGATCAAGAACAAGAATCTGTGGCGCGCGGAATTTAAAAACTGGGGCGCCTACTGCACGGCGCGGCTGGAGATGTCCCGCTCGCACGCGGACCGGCTGGCGGGTTTTGCCGCGTGGCGGGGAAAATTCAAGAAGGCGCAGGCCGAGGGCAAGGTGAAGAAGGACATCGAGCCGCCCCGCTCGGAAGGGGCACTGCGCCCGCTGATGTCGATCCCGGATTTTGACCAGCAGGTGGACCTCTACGAGAGCCTCTACGATGAGGGGAAGGCCCCGCCGACGCGCAAGGTGGCGGCGGAAGCGGTCAAAAAGATCATGCCGCGGGAGGAAACCACCCTCGCGGCGGCCCTGAAGGCGGCGGACTCCGTTCCCGTAGTGACGGCACCGGAGAAACCCGTAAAGGTCCGCCGGCAGGAGCTGATCTACCAGCTCTACGAGGCGCTGGACAACGCTGAGAGCGAGCACAATATCAAACTGCCTGACGTGCGCCGCCTGATCACGGAACTTAACCGCCTGCCAGAGTTTTAAGCCCCGCTGCGAGGGTCTCCGAAAAACTGGCGGTTGAATTGTTGCATTTCTAGTGCAACATATCCCCAGGATGACGCTGAGCCTTTTTTCCGACTACTCCCTCCGGGTGCTGATGTTTGCAGCACTGCCGGGGCGTGCCAGTTTCTCGCTGGACGAGGTGGCGGAGCGTTACGCGATCTCCCGGCACCACGTGGTGAAGGTGGTGAACTTCCTGGCGCACGCGGGCTACCTGCACACGCAGCGCGGACGGGGCGGCGGGATCACGCTGGCGGTGCCTGCGGAAACGGTGCGCCTGGGGCAGGTGGTGCGCCGCACAGAGACGGGCCCGCCGCTGGTGGAGTGCCTGGACGCCCAGTCAAACACCTGCCCGGTCAGCGCGGTCTGCCGCCTGAAGGGCATCCTCGCCGAAGCCCAGAACGCCTTTTTTTCCTCGCTCGACCGCCACACCCTGGCCGATCTTGTCACCAGACCGCAGCTCTTTTCCGCAGCCCTGAAATGAAAACGACCCCATGCCTCGCCCTCGCCCTGCTGGCCAGCCTGTCCGTCACGGGCCTGGCCCAGAGTGAATACGAATACGACAAGCCGCCCGTGAGCTACTCCGACACGCCGCCCAACCAGGCGGTGACGCAGCTGGAGGCGCGCATCGCCAAAGGGGAGCTGAGCCTCACTGGCGACGGCAAGGCGGTGCTGCGCGAGCTGCTCGGGCTGCTGAAGGTGCCGGAGGAAAGCCAGGTGCTGGTCTACTCAAAAACGAGCTTCCAGACCGACCTCATCCGCCCGACGAACCCGCGCTGCCTTTATTTTAACGAGAACACGTACATCGGCTGGGTGCCCGGCGGACTGATGGAGGTGACGGTGGTGGATCCAAAAATCGGCCCGGTTTTCTACACCTTTGACCCGGAGGGAAAGAAGAAGCTGGAGGGCAAAAGATTCATGCGCGACGAGCAGTGCCTGAACTGCCACGGGGGCACTTACACGAATGCGACCCCCGGCGTCTTCATCCGGTCCGTGCACACCACGGCGGAGGGCGGAACGTGGCTGCACCTGGGGTCGCGGATCATCGACCACACCAGCCCGCTGGAGGAGCGGTGGGGCGGCTGGTATGTGACCGGCCAGCACGGGAATGCGAGGCACATGGGGAACATGTTCAGCCGGGAGGAGAAGGGGAAGCTCATCGAGGACACCGAGGCCGGGGCCAACGTGTCCGATCTGGCGAAGTACTTCGACACAGGCCTCTACCCGAAAAAGACGAGCGACATCGTCGCCCTCATGACGCTGGAGCACCAGTGCGTGATGCAGAATACCTTGACCCGCGCTGATTTCCAGACGCGCCGCACCCTGCACATGCAGCAGAGCCTGCAGCGCGATCTGGACGAGCCGGTGACAGCGGAGCCGACCGGGAGCACGCTGCGCGGCTTCCAAAGCTGTGCGAGGGACGTGATGGACAACCTGTTTTTCAAGGGCGAAGCGGCACTGCCCGACGGCGGGATCGAGGGCAGCGAGGCATTCCAGACGGCCTTCCTGGCCGGAGCGCCCAAGTCGAAGGCGGGCCGGTCGCTGCGTGAATTCCAGCTGCTGAACCGCATCTTCAAGTACCGCTGCAGCTACATGGTCTACTCCACCACGTGGCAAAACCTGAACGCCCCGTTCAAAAAGCTGCTCTATGACCAGCTGGGCCTGGTCCTGCGCGGGAGGGACGAGGAAAAACGCTACGCCTACCTGTCTAATTTCGAACGGAGTGAAATCCTGAAAATCCTGGCGGACACGCTGCCGGATGCTCCGGCGGACTGGCGCGGGACGGCGGAATCTGCAAAAAATTAAAGGCGGCTGAAGGGAGGAGCCGCTATGATCGGGCGCGGCAAATGCTGCCTCCTCCTTCATGCTCGAACTGACCCTCATGGCCGGCGCTCTGGCCCTGCACGTGGCCCCCGGCGGCAGCGACGAGCTGCCCGGCACAGCGGACCAGCCGCTGGCCTCGCTGGCAGCGGCTCTGGAGCGTACGGCGGGCCGCGGCGAGGCCCGCATCACCCTGCACCGGGGCATTTACCCGGTGGTGAACGGGCTGGTGCTGGATCGCCGGCACTCCGGCCTCACCCTGGCGGCGGCGCCCGGGGAGCTGGTCGTCATCTCCGGCTTCCGCTACCTGCCTTTGGCCGGATGGTCAGGCGGCCGCCTGAAGCGCGTGCTGGATGAAACAGCGGCGAAAAGTCTGCTCGTCTTTGACCTGAAGGCGGCCGGCTTGGGCACCACCGGCGGCCCCTCCCGCCGGGGATTCGGCGTGAATGACGAACGAAAACCGGCCCCCGCGCAACTCTACAGCATGACGGAGCGCCTCACGCTGGCCCGCTGGCCAAACGCGGACCAGCCCCCGGCGCGCATGGCACGGGTCATCGATGCCGGTCCAGTCAGAAAATGGAAGGGCGACCCCTCCGAGGCGGCGTTCTGGAGCCGGGGCGGCACCTTCACCCTGGCGGCGGACCGTCTGGCCCGCTGGACAAAGGCGGATGAAATCTGGGTGGACGGCGTCTTCTCCGACCACTGGTGCTGGAGCTACAACCGTTTGGCCGCCATCTCCCCGGCGGCCAAAACCATCACGCTTGCCCAGGGCGAGTCCAACGGCATTCGCAAGGCGGACTGGCTGCACGATGCCTTTCACTTTGAAAACCTGCCTGAAGAACTCGACGTTCCGGGCGAATACTGGATCGACCGGCTGGGGGGAAAGGTCTACCTGGACCCGCCGGAAAAATTCTCCGGAGGACGCCTCTCGTGGGCGCGCGGTCCGCTGCTGAGCGGGGAGCAGGTCTCCGGGGTGACGCTGGAGGGCCTGGTTTTTGAGGGAGGCCGGAGCGACGGCGTGGTCTTTAAAAACAGCACGGGGGTGACCCTGCGGCGGTGCGAGGTGCGCTTCTGCACTGGTGACGGCGTGCGGCTGGACGGCAGCCGGATGAAGCTGGCCGGCAGCCAGATCCACCACACCGGCGCGCGTGGGGTGGTGCTGACGGGGGGCTCCACTGCCACGCTCACAGCGTCTGGAAATGTCATCGAGGACTGCCGCATCCACCACCCCGGCGAGTACGACCGCGCCTACAGCCCGGCCATTTCCCTGGAAGGCGTGGGGCATGTGGTCCGGCGCTGCGAGCTGTCCTCCACCCCGCACATGGCCATTCAGTTTTCGGGAAATGACCACGTCATCACCCAAAACGACCTCCACCACACCTGCGAGCGCTTTGGCGACATGTCCGCCATTTACACGGTGACTGGCGGCCACCCCGAGTGGCGCGGCACGCGGATCGAGCGGAACTATTTCCACGACATGGCCAACGACAGCCTGCAGACCGGCAGCCGGGGGGCGGTTTACCTGGACAACGGTTCCATGGGCGTGCGGGTGGCGGAGAACGTCTTCAACAGAGTCGGGCGCGGACCGGGAGACTGGGCGGTCATGAACCACGGCGGCCGGGACATCGTCGTGGAGAAAAACCAGTTCTTCGACTGTCCCCTCCCCTTCCAGCTCGTCTTCTATTTTAACGCCAGCGGCAAGGACGACCTGCCCGTCATGCAGAAACAGTGGGACGCCGTCTGGAAATCCCGCGAAGGGGCCGCTGCAAAAAAGAAATACCCGGAGCTGGCGTCCTTCACGGAGGGGGACCCGGTTTTTCCCACCTCGAATATCTTCAGCAACAACATCATCGCCAACCCGTCCGCCCCGCTCGCCAAACCGGAGGGTTTCGCCGTGGATGCGGGACCGGCGGAGAAGCTGCAGACTGCGGGAAACAAGTTCGCGAAGCCGGAGGAGATCCCGCCGGTCGACCCCGCCGCGTTTGGCCCGGCACAATCCCAACAAAAAACGCCGTCCGGAACGAACCCGGACGGCGTTTGAAGAAGCGGTCGATCAGTTTAGTTTGAGCTGATCAAGGTGCGGACGAAGAGGCGGTCCGGCAGGGCCGAGACCGGCTGCGTGGAGCGCCAGACTTCGGTCGCTGTGCCGTCTCCGTTGTTGTGGGTGGAGACGTAGGTGAGGGCGACGCTGCCGTCATCCCAGGCGGCGAGGCTTGCGCTGACCTGCGGCACCACGGAGACGTTGGCCGCCAGATTGCGCGTGATGGCAACGGACAGGCAGGTCTGGGCAACGCCGCCCACCGTGAACGTCCCTTGCGAAACGGCCGGCAGACGAATCTGCGTGCCGCTCGACGAGCTGGAACCCACGGCAAACTCGACAAGATCGGGCACGCCGTCGTTGTCCGTGTCGCCCGTGTTCGTGCCGCTGAAGGCGGAAAGGTCCGCCGCACCGGGACTGCCGCCAAGCGTGACGCTGGAATGCCAGTTGCGCCCGTTGTTGTGGTCGGGATTTGCCGCCGGATTGTTCAGAACAAGGGTGTAACCGCCGCGAACGACCTGGCCGGAGGCGTTCAAATCCAGATCGGCATCCACCGGCCAGGGCTCAACATCATCGTAGGTGAACGATTTGATGACGCTTCCATTAGCCGCCAGCACGCGCAGTGCTTCGCCGCCATTGGAGAGGTTTCCAGAGAAGGTGCCGCCCAGGACGATGCTGGGACTGCTACCATACCTGGCGGCGAAGGCGGCCGGATTTTCCACCAGGACGAGGCGCGCTCCAGGAGCCAGCAGACGGCGGTTTAGCGGGGCGGATGACCAGAGGAAGGTCACCCCGGTGTCGATCTGGCAGTCGGTCAGATCAACCGTCTGGTTGCTGATGTTCATGATTTCAAGGAACTCGAAGTCATTGGCATTGTTCGCTCCGGAGGCTGCCGTCTCCGCAACCGTCGGTGCGGCGGGGTTGTAGTTGATCTCCGAGACAACGATGTTCGAGGCGCTGGCCGGCACGGCGTTCACAACCAGATCCGCCGTAGTCAGCGGCGACCAGGTGCCGCCCGCGTCAAGGATGCGGGCTCTGAACTGCATGGTCTGGTTGACCACCAGGCTGGCGGCCACCCCGGCCTCCAGCCGCGGCTGGATGAGGAAGTCCTTGCCCGAGGCGGAAGTGATGCTCGCCGAAGCGTTCATGGCGTGGAAGGCCAGCACGTTGTTGCCGGGCACCAGCAGGTTCTTGAAGCCACCGATGGCTGCGTCCTCAAAGACGATGGCCAGAGCATCTGCGTGAGTGATCCCGGACGCACTGTTGTAGGCGGGTGTGCTCGACACATTGAAGCCCTTACGCGCGACTTCGGTGCCGTTCAAGTAGGCGATGTAGGAGTCGTCATAGCGGACGAGCAGCTTGAGCGTGGTGAACGAGTCAATCTGGCCCTGCGTGAGGGTGAATGGCAAACGAAGATAAATGGACGCGTTGTTTGGAGGAGCCGCAGTTCCGGGCTGCATGACGGATTTCACATTCGTGCCGATGTAGGGCCCGAAGAGCACGTCGTTGGCCGGGGTGGCGCTGGGGTCATTGTAATCGTACCCCAGGCCAAGGGTGCCGTTCAGCCAGTTGGCGGCATTCGGCGGTGCAGCCACCCCGCTCAACTGGGCGCGACTCAGGGTGCTGCCGCCATTCGTCGTAGACGGAACGAGGTAGCTGACCGGCCCGGTCTCGGAGACCAGCACCACGCCGCTGAAAACCTGTCCGCCCCCCAGTGCGGGGTCCGTCCCGTCGGTGGTGTAGTAGATGGTTCCGGCCGCGGCGTTCGGGTCCGTGATGCTCAGCGTGAACCCGCTGTTCACCGTACCACCGTAGGAATTGAGCACCGGCGGCTGGAAGTTTTTAACGCTGCCCGCGTAGCTCATGCTCATCCCGTCCATCCAGAGGAGACGGCGGATGAGCCAGGTCTTGACGAAGGAAATCTCCGAGGTGGCGGCAAAGGGATTCGTGCCCGCCGTTACGGTGGCCGGGTCAAACGCGCCGTCCCACGCGGTGCGCAGCGCCGTGCCGGTGGCGTTCGGCCAGTCATACTGGCCCAGACGCTGCCAGCGGGCGTTGTGGCGGCCGATCGGCACATCCAAGGAGGGCACGGTCGCGGGCCACGCCCCCCCGGTGCCGTTGGTCACCGTTCCCGTCGTCACCCCGGCACGCAACTGGGAGGCGTAGCCGTCGATGGCGGCCATCATGCTGGCATTTGAGAACATGCTGCGGCGCAGCTCCCAGTAGCGGTCCCAATAACGGCGCAGGAAGAGCGGATCCTGGAACAGACGGGGATGATAGGGGTTCGCGTCATTCCCCAGCTGGGTGTAATACCACTCGGTGGGCTGCTCCAGCGTGGCCGCATAGCCGCCGGCAGGACTGCCGTTGCCGATGCAAAGGTTGTAGTCCCAGATTGGCAGCGCCTTCAGTTTCCCGGCCCGGTCCTTCGTGAAATACGTGCTCAGGCGGTAGCCGTCGATCTGCTTGAACATTTCCACCCAGAGGTGCACGTCGATGAAGGAGTCCACATCAATGAATTTCGCGTAGCCGTTCACCGGATCTGCGAACGTCGTGCTGTAGAGCGCCGCCTC
>JANOAS010000051.1:0-32648 GCA_031411255.1 bacterium | reverse complement strand
AGACTGGAGTTGTCCGCCCCCGCCCGGTTCAGGAGCATGGCTCCGCTGCTGAGCGTGACCCGGCCAGACCAGCCATTGACCATCCGCACGTCTCCCCCGGCACCGGCGGAAAGCGCACGACCGGGTGCCGCTGCTCCAGCCAGCGAGCCGGGATGACGCGCGTCAGGGTGCCTCGTCTCCGGCTCGGCCACCAAGCCATAAGTGACAGCCGTGGGCGGCCTGGAGGCTTGGGCAATCATCAATTCCTCATCCCCCCAAAGGCTGAAGGGTCCGCCAAACTCCAGCGCCCAGCTGAAGGCGTCACGCTTCTTTCCAGCGCGCTCCCCGTTGTCTGCGTGCAAGGCGGGTGCCCCGGCGGCCATTGCTCCGGTGAGCAATGCGACCACGATCTTCCTGTCTTTGTTTCTTTCCATATTCGGAATGCTGTTCAGCTCAATGTGCGAAGCCACTGCGACTGGTGGCCTCTGGTGGGAGGTCGCCCCAGAAAGTCCGCACCCCGCAGGAGAACGGGATGGGGGGGGGGGGGGCGAGCCCGGATGGGAGCAGGCGTTTTTAGTGCCGCGCATCCCATCCGATGATTTCCTAAAATCCACACTTAATGGATATGATCAAGTACTAATTTCACACGCAGAGTGACAAATAGGTAGCAACCGCGAAGCTGAATTCCCCATGAACGGAACCCCAGCCCGTCCCGTAGATGGCCTTAGGTGAAACCCTGAAAAGTGTAGCGGCAGACGGGAGCATTCCGACACAGATCACTCATTTTCAGAATACAAGTAAACGCATCATGTAGCACTTTCCGCCGGGCAGGATTGCGGGATCAAGCACTTGCGTCCCGATAAACGTAAAAAGGATCTCAAATCTGCAACAGTTGTTCAAATTTGAACAACTAATTCGTCAGCCAGGTTGGCCTGATTTGGCAGCTTTCACGGTTCGGAGTCACCCTTTTTGGGGAGGGATGCAGCCAGCCGCGAGGCGCCTCGCGGAGCAGCGCCAAATAAAAGCTGGCAGTGTGCGGGTGCGGCCGGCAAACAAACCAAGGCGACCTCGTTCGACAAAACGGGTGCGGCTGAATGAAGGCTTTTGCATCACGCGGTGCTGCGTTTGTCCCCGGTGCCGCCAAACCTGAATACCTGCCCTTAAAATCCCGCCTTCTTGTTTCCCTGCTCTCCATGCTCACCGCTGGGGCAGCCCAGGCCATTACAACCCTGCCCGAAACCAGCATGACTGCACCCGCCTCCGGCCTCCGCGAAGAGCAGCCGACCTGCGCGTCTTATGGCAATCCCGAGTGGACCCAGCACCGGCGGTTCTCCACCACGCGCGTTTTCATCCAGAAAAACCCCTGGGAAGTCGGCATCGAGCAGTAGGGCCGCTGTCGGAGCTACAGCGACGGGACGGACAAGTTCCTCTTTACCGAGGAAATGGAGATCGGCCTGCCGGGCCGCATCCAGCTGGATCTCTATTACGACTGGGTGGTGGAGGCCCCGTTCAGATTTTCGCTGGAGCGCTAAGAAATCACGTGCCGCACGCACGAAACCTCACGGCTACTTCGTCATCTGTGCCTCGATGGATTTCACCACCTGCCCGGCGAGAATCTTCGAGCCCGGTGCGGTGAAGTGGACGTTTTTCGGCAGCTGGATTTTCTCCAACTGGGGCTTCGCGAAGGTGTAGAGGTCGTCCACGGGAATGCTGTGGGCGGCCATGATTTTCACGGCGGCGGCATTGTAGGCCTCCACGTCTTCGTTCCTGCGGAAGGGGGCCAGGGTGCCCTCAGTGACGGGCGTGGTAGTGCAAAAAACGAGCTTCGCCCCGGTGGCTTTGAGCCTGGCCACGATCTTCTCAAGGTTCGCTTGGTATTCGGCCAGGGTGCGCAGGGTGGGGTCGGCGGCTTCGGAGGAAACCTCGGTGGTGCCGGGCTTGACGTGCTTGAGGTCGTGCAGGCCCCAGTTGAAATGGATCACGTCCCACTTGGGCTGGAGGGCCAGCCAGGCGTCGAGGCTGGCCACCCCCTTGCTGGTGTCGGAGCAGTTGTCAGCCGAGCCGTTCTTTGGATTCACCGGGCGAAAAACGTTCGCTTTGCCTTTCAGGAGTTCGCTGACTCCGGCGTGGTAGCCGATGGAGATGGAGTCGCCAAGCAGGAGGATGTTGGGCAGCTTCGGATCCGGGGTGATGCGCAGGTCGGTGACCTTCTTTTCTGCAGCGGAGCCCTTCTCGGCCTTGGGCGCCTGCCCGTGGGAAATGAGGGCGCTGAAGGAGAAAATGAGGACGGCAAGGAGATGCGGGAGTTTCATGATGGGGTGGTGGTGAGGATAGGTGCGCCCGAGCATAGCACCCCGGGTCAGGTGGAAAACAAGGAAATTGAGCACTGATGCGGGAAAATCCGCACAAACCTGAAAAAAGGGCATCCATTGCAGGAAAGTGCGCTATTTTCCGCAGATGGCGAAACTGCCCCAGGAAGAACTGTCGCGCCGGGAACGGCAGGCCATGGACGTGCTGCACCGGCACGGCCAGGCCACGGCGCAGGAGGTGATGGAGGCGCTGCCGGACCAGCCGACGTACTCGGCGGTGAGGTCGCTGCTGAGTGTGCTGGTGGAGAAAGGCTGGGCAAAGCACACGCGGCAGTCGCGCAAGTACGTTTATAAGCCGACGGAGGCACCGCAGCGGGCGAGGAAGAGCGCGGTGCAGAGGCTGCTGGGGACGTTTTTTGGCGGATCACCAGAGCGGCTGGTGGCCAGCCTGCTGGACCCCGCAGAGGGCCGGTTGAGCGGGGAGGAGGTGTCGCGCATCCGCGCGCTGCTGGAGGAGCATGATAAAAGGGGGGGCGCGGCATGAGCGCCTGGCTGCTGGCCGCGGTGCTCCGGGCCACCCTGCTGCTCCTGGCAGGACGCGCCGTATGGCCGCTGGTGCCGGCGATGCAGCCCGGTGCACGCCGTGTGCTGGCGCTGGCCTTTTGCGCCACGCTCATCGTCGTCCCCTGGCTGCCTGGCGGAGTGTGGAGTGTTGGCTCCCCATTTTCTGCGGAGGCATCGCCTGCTGCGGCCGGTGCGGGGATTTTTTGGACGGCAGCCGGCGTACTGTGGGCTGCTGGAACGGCAGCCGGGGCGGCGCGCCTGCTGCGGGGTGTGTGGGAGCTGCGCACGGTGCTGGCCTCAGCCGGACCCGCAGTGAAGCTGCCGGCAGGCTGCCACAGCCAGGTGACGGTGCGGGTGAGCAGTCACGTGGCGGGGCCGTGTGTGGCGGGATTTCTCCACCCGGTGCTGCTGGTGCCAGCATCCTGCACCAGCTGGGATGCGGCCACGTGGCGGTGCGTCATCGCGCATGAGACGGCGCACCTGGAGCAGCGCGACGTGTGGACGGCATGGCTGCCCAGGCTGGCTGCCGTGCTCTGGTGGTGGCACCCGCTGGCCCACTGGCTGGCCCGGCAGTACCACCTGGAGGCGGAGATCGGCTGTGACCGCGCCGTCATCGCCGCCGGCGCCTCTCCCCGCGACTACGCGGAGACGCTCCTGGCACTCAATGCCCGCCTCTTTCCCCGCACAGCCCACCCGATGGCCCGCCCCTCCGGCTTGCGCACGCGCCTCACCCGCCTCCTGGCCCCGACCACCGCGCCTCGCGCCCTCGGACTGCGGCTCGGGCTGGCCGCCTGCGGCGTGATCCTCGCCAGCCTGGCCGCCGCCGCCCTCAGCCTGCGGCACGGTCCGACGCCAGCCACCGCACCGCTGGAAAACGAAGCTCTCGTCCGTCTCGCTGCCGATCCTTTCCCGGCTGACCGCTGAGGCAAAATCAGTATCAGCCGCCAGAGCTTGAGCCTCCAGGTCGGGAGCCCTACAGCAAGCTGGAAATAAAGGTCATCAGCTGCGTGCGCCCGGCGCCCGTTTCCGAGGAGCAGGTGAAGACCCGTGGCTGCACGGTGGTCCACTCTGCCAGGGAAGCTTGAAAGGCCGCCACATTCCGCGTCACCCCGGCGGGCTTCAGCTTGTCCACCTTCGTGAAGACCAGCACAAAGGGCACTCCGGAGTTGGCCAGCCAGGTGGTGAACTCGATGTCGATCCGCTGCGGCTCGTGCCTGGAATCGATGAGCACAAAGACCGTGCGGATGCCCTCCCGCTGCGGCAGGAACTCGGAAATGATCTCGGCGAACTTTTCCTTCGCGCCCTGCTTTTTCTCCACATGGCCGTAGCCGGGCAAATCCACAATGCGCCACGCGTCATTGATGGTGAAAAAATTGATCATGCGCGTGTGCCCCGGCGCGCCGGAGACGCGGGCCAGCCCCTTGCGGCTGGTGAGCAGATTGATGAGCGATGACTTGCCCACATTGGACCGGCCAATGAAGGGGAACTCCGGCAGGCCCGGAGGCGGGCAGGAGTCGAGGTCGGTCGCACTGGTGTTGAAAACGGCGGAGCGGATGATCATGGAAAAAGGAAATTGGGAGCCAACCGGGCTGAGGCCACCATCCTCCCTCGCCCAGAGCGCGTCAATGTCCAGCGGGGACAATGCAACGCTCTACTCGCGCCAAAACAACACCACGCCGGCGAATGCAAGGTAGGCGATGGCGACGAACGGGCCGCGCAGCAGTGAGGGAGGGCCGGACTGAGGGGCGCGTTTGCGCTCGGACAAGACGGCAATGAGGAGCAGGATGGCGAAGTAGCCCAGGCCGGGCTTGAGGTCCTCCCACAGGGCTGGCCAGGCAAAGCGGACACCCGTCACTGTCCAGCCCGCGACGAGTGCCGCGGCGGCGAGGAACCCGCCGAGCCTCCAGCGGGACTCGGGCTCCTGCTCCTGGAAAACCAGGCGCGGCAGCGCGGTCAGCTTCGAGACGACAATCCACGCCGCCGCCCAGAGGACGACGCCGAGGACGGTTGAAAGCAGCAGATTCCCCGGATGGTTCATCGAAAAAAGGAAGCCCGCAGGCTACTCCTTCACGCGCTCCATGTCGGCGCCGAGGTGGATGAGCTTGTCATCGATGTGCTCGTAGCCGCGGTCGATGTGGTAGAGGCGGTTGATCTCCGTGGTGCCCTCGGCGCGGAGGCCGGCGAGGACGAGGGTGGCGGAGGCGCGCAGGTCGCTCGCCATCACGGGAGCGCCGCTCAGTTTTTCCACCCCGGTGATGATGGCGGTCGCCCCCTCACGGTTGTTTTTGGCGCCCATGCGCTTGAGTTCCGCCAAGTGCATGAAGCGCTCGGGGAAAATGGTCTCCGTCACTGCACTCACGCCGTCGGCCAGGCTGTACAACGCGCAGAACTGCGCCTGCATGTCGGTGGGAAATTTCGGATACGGCTCGGTGGTGATGGTGCCGCCCTTCCAGCTGTCACGCCCGTGGATGGTGATCTCCCGCGCGCTCGTCTCGATCTCGAAGCCGCTCTCGCGCAGCTTTTCGATGATGGCGGCCATGTGCCGGTAGTCGGCTTTTTTGAGCGTCACCTTTTTCCCCGCCATGGCTCCGGCCACGAGGAAAGTGCCCGCCTCGATCCGGTCCGGGATGACGGTGTGCTCGGCCCCGTGCAGTTCCTTCACGCCCTCGACGACGATGCGCCGCGTCCCGGCACCCTCGATTTTCGCGCCCATCTTGATGAGGAAATTCGCCAGATCCTCGACCTCCGGTTCGGCTGCCGCGCCCTCGATGACGGTGGTGCCGCGCGTCAGCACGGCCGCCATGAGGAGATTGTCCGTACCCAAAACCGTGGATCCATGCTTGCCACGCATGTTGATTTCCTTGCCACAGCGGCCCTTGGTGGACTTGATGAAGACATCCCCAGCCTTCATCTCCACCGTGCCGCCCAGCTCCTCCAGACCGCGCAGATGGATGTCGATCGGCCGGTCCCCGATGACGCAGCCGCCAGGCAGGGAGATCAGGCACTTCCCGAGACGGCCAAAAAGCGGCCCCAGAACGCAAATGGAGGCACGCATTTTCCGGACGAGGTCGTACGGCGCCTCGTATTTGATCTTTTCCGCCTTCACCTCTACCACGCCGCTGGCCCGCTCCACCTCGGCACCGAGGCTGGCGAGGATCTGGGTCATGTAGTTCGTATCGCTGAGGTCCGGGACACGGCGGATGATGCACGGCTCCTTCGTGAGGAGCGTGGCCGCGAGAATGGGCAGCGAGGAGTTTTTGGAACCGCTGATCGTGACCGATCCTTCGAGAGTCTTTCCGCCGTGAATGAGGAGCTTGTGCATGGGAGAAGGGCAAATAATCCGCGCCAGCCGCTTTGGCAAGCCCGGTCACGACGACTTTGCGCGAGATGTGTGCCTCCTGGCGGCGGTTTTCGAATTTCTCCGGGCAGATCCAGGTTATAGTAGGCCCCATGCGCCGCCTGCCCGCCATCCTTCTCCTCCTGCTCAGCCTGCCCGTCTTCGGAAAGGAGGAGCCGGAATCCCTCGCCGACATGATCGAGCGGGCGAAGCAGTCCGTCGTGGCCATTTCCCAGGGTGGCCGGGACGGCGGTGACGGGGGGCTGGGAACGGGCGTCATTATCAGTGAGGACGGCCTCGTGGCTACGAACTTCCACGTCATCGGCGAGGGGCGGCCGCTGACCGTCGAGTTTGGCGATGGAAATCCCATCGAGGTGGAGGCCATCCACGCCTGGGACCGGAAGCAGGACGTGGCCATCCTGAAACTCAAAAGCACAGGTCTAAAGGCGCTGCCGCTCGGCGACCCCGCCACCCTGCGGGACGGGGAGCAGATGGTGGCCATCGGCAACCCGCAGGGTCTGCGCCAGAGCGTGGTGGAGGGGGCGCTGTCCGCCCGGCGGGAGATCCCGGAATTTCCCGGCACGCAGATGCTCCAGATGGCGATGGCCATCATGCCCGGCAACAGCGGGGGCCCGCTTCTGGACGCGCGCGGCCGCGTGCAGGGCCTCGTCACCCTGCGCAGCACCCAGACGGAAAATGTGGGCTATGCCGTGCCGGTGGATGCCGTGAAGAAGCTTCTCGCCAAGCCCAACACCGTCCCCATGGCACGCTGGGAGACCATCGGTGCGCTCGACCCGAAGCAGTGGAAATCACTCGAAGGCCGCTGGACCCAGCGCGCTGGCCATGTGCGCGGAGAGGGGCGTGGCAAAGGCTTTGGCGGACGCACCCTGTGCCTCTGGCAGCCGGAGCCGCCCGCACCGCCCTACGAGGTGGCGGTGAAGGTCCGGCTCGGCGACGAAACTGGCGCGGCCGGCCTCGTCTTTTGCGCGGACGGCGGCGACTGCCACTATGGATTTTACCCCAGCGACGGGCGCATCCGCCTGAGCCGGTTCGAGGGCCCGGACGTCGAGGAATGGCGCGTGCTCGAGGAGCAAACGTCCCCCCTTTACAAAAGCGGTGACTGGAACTCGCTGAAGGTGCGCGTAGAGGAGAGCGGCTTCAAGTGCTTCCTCAACGGCGCAGTCATCTTCGAATCCGCCGACACCAAGCTGACGGGGGGCCGGGTGGGCCTGTGCAAGTTCCGCCAGACGCAGCCGGAGTTTCAGGCCTTCCGGCTGGCCAGCGAGATCAACGAAAGCGCCTCCGAGACGGAACGGGAACGGCTCATCCGCCAGGCGAAGGAGCTGGACAAGCAGGCCTCCGATTTGCGCCGCAAGGCCGCCCAGAAGCACCTGGAGGGAGTGGCCAGGGAGCTGGAGGCGGAACTGAGCAAGCCGGAGGAGAAGACCGACCTCATTCACGCCTCCCTCCTCGTCTCAAAGCTGGACAACCCGGATCTGGAGATCGCACCCTACCTGACCATGCTCGAAAGGATGGGCGCGGAGCTGACAAAGTCGCTGGATGGGCAGACGCTCACCGACATGCAGAGACTGGAAAAGCTGAACACCTTCTTTTTTAAAGACAACGCCTTTCACGGCAGCGAGTACGACCTGAACCACCGCAGCAACAGCTACCTGAACGAAGTGCTGGACGACCGCGAAGGCATGCCGCTCACGCTTTCCATCCTCTACATGGAGCTGGGCGAAAAAATCGGGCTGAACCTGCACGGGGTGAACCGGCCCGAGGTCTTCGCCCTGCGCTTCACCCCGCGGGACGACAACGCCGGGGCTCGTCTGCTCGACGTCTTCGCCGGTGCGGAAACACTGGACGATCCCGACGCCGAGGACCTGGAGCCGGCCACAAAACGGGAGATCATCGCCCGCATGCTGCGCAACCTGACCGGCGCAGCCAAGGAATCCGGTCCGCCGCAAAACGCGCTGCCCTACCTGAATCTGCTCCTCGCCATTTCACCAGACGAGGCCGCCGCCCGCCTGGACCGGGCGATCCTGAACTTCACCGAGCGCAACCTGGACGAAGCCAAAGTGGACGTGGCCTGGCTGCTGGAGGAAAAACCGGACGGGATCGACCTCAGCCGCATCGGCGAACTGATGCAGGCCATCGACAATCAGAAGTCCCTGCAGCGCTAGGCCGGGTTCATTTGAAGAACTTGGACGGGTCCATGGGCTTGGCCTTCCCGTCCTTCTTGTCGTCGGTCTTTTCACCACCAGCAGGGGCTGCCGGTTTGGCCGCCTTGTCGTCCTTCTTCATCCCAGCGCCTTCCTTCTTCGGGGCGACTTCCGCCGCTCCCATGATCTTCACCTGGTCGGGCGAGGTGATCTTGATTTCGAGCTTGCCCTTGTAGTCGATGACCTCGCCGGTCACCTCGACCTTTTTGCCGTCATAGAGCGCACCCGGCAGGGCCTCTTTGAAATTCTTGTAGTCCTTCTCAAAGCAGACCACCGTGAAGACATCGCCCTCAAAGTTGACGAAGCTGATGCCCTTCGCCGTGTCCTGCGCCGCGCGAACGGAGCCAAAGACGACAGCCTGTTTCCCCTTGGCCGCGATCAGGGCGTCCTTGTCTTTCGCATCCACGCGGAGTACTCCAGCGGCGGCAGCGGGCGGAGCCGCAGGAGCGGCGGGAGTTTCAGCACGGGCGGAGGCTCCCGCGAGGGCGAGGGCAATGACGGCGGGCAGGAGCAGTGTTGGCTTCATGGTGCGAAGATAGCGCATTTGAGGAAAAGGGAAACAGGCAGGAACTACGGAGCCGGGGCGATTTCGACACCCTCGAGGATTTCCCCGTGGGCGTGGCTGGGCGAGTGGTCGGGCAGCAGCCGCCCGAAAGTGCGGTCGCAGTGGTAAAGCAGGATCGTGTCCGCGTCGGACTCCACACGGCGCTCCGGTTTGAAATTTCCGGTGTAGCGCACCCCCCGGCTGAGCCTGATCTCGTCCAGCCAGCCCTTGAAGGGACGGCTGCCGCTGCTGTCGGAGTCCGGGTCAGCCCCCAGGTAGAGAGGCAGGTTGTTCTTTTCGCGCAGACCGGAGGCGGTCATGCTGTCGACCAGTTTGCCATTCACGTAGAGACGCACTGTGGACCCGTCATAGACGCCGGCCAGATGGCTCCAGCGGTCGTATTCCAGCGGCTCGTGGCCCGTGGCCGCCTTGTAGCGGTCGCCCACGTAGTTGAGGAATGACGGGATGTTTTTGTCCAGGAGGAAGCCGTAGTCGCTGCTCTGCGTCTTGGCGACCACGCCGGCCGTCTCCTGCACGGCCTCCGGCCAGAGCCAAGTCTCCAGGGTGAAGGCGCCATCCGGCAGGTTGTAGAGGGTGCTGTCCACCCGCACGCCGCTCTTCACACCGGAAAGGTGGAGCGCCATGTTCTGCGCGGGAGCGGCGAACGCCTCATCCGGCAGAGCCTTCAGTTTCACAGGAACCGGGAATTTTCGCTCAGGGAACGGCGTGCGTATGCCGCCCTCCAGGTAGTCCACATTCAGGGCGAAGACAGGCGCCTTCACGCCGTCGGCGCTTCCTTTGCGGGTGCGGATGCAGGTGAAGGCCAGC
The DNA here is from genome assembly GCA_031411255.1 of bacterium. Classification (GTDB taxonomy): domain Bacteria; phylum Verrucomicrobiota; class Verrucomicrobiia; order Verrucomicrobiales; family V1-33; genus JANOAS01. The sequence goes on along the minus strand of JANOAS010000051.1, from coordinate 22,862 downwards.
GTGGCCGAGGCTCCCGCCTCCACCGCGGCGTGCCCGTGGTCGGGGACCACGATCCACTCCCCGGAGGGCTCCGGAACGTAGGTGATGTCAACCGGCCGCGTGGCCGGATTTGTCAGCCGCACCTCGTACTGGCCCGCTCCCAGACCGTCCGCCCCGACGGGCAAAGCCTCACTCAGCACCTCGGGATTCATCTTCCGCACGGAGTCCATGTCGTTCTTCCGCTGGGGGGTGTATATTCTCGGATCAATCACCGCCCCAACTGGCAGAACGCTCACTTTCATGCCGTCGGGGCGCACGGTCACCACGTTAAAATGGTGAACGTAACCAAGGCCCGGATAGTGGCCTGGCATGGAGGCACCCGTCGCCGCGAGCGCCATGTACTCGATTCCGTCCGGGTTTCCGTCATAACGCAGCCGGTGGATGTGCCCGGCGAAAACCCCGCGCACATTCCCAGCCGCGACCAGCTCCTTGTGCACAGCAGGCCAGTTCGTCGCGGGGTACAGGTCCACCGCCCAGCGCGGGTGGTGCATAAAAACGAAGACGTGTTTCAGCCCGTTCATTTCCGCGAGGCTTTTTTTCAGCCATGCCATCTGAACCGGGCTGAACTGCTGCTGCTTCGGGTCGTCAAAATTGCGCACCCGGTTGTCGGGCTGCCCTTCATCGCTGAAAAGGACAAGAAAACCGCACTTTTTGTGCTCAAACCAGTACCAGAGCGGGCCGAAGTGCTTTTCGTAGGCCGCCTCGTGCTCGGTCGGCGGGCGCCCCTCCCCCCGCCAGTAGATGTCATGATTTCCCGCCACGGGAAACCAGGGCATCTTCAGTTTCGTCATGATGCCGCGGTACTCCTCCATCTGCGTCATCCACTTCTTCCCGTCATTGTAGCCTTGGACGAGGTCGCCCACCGTCATGACCAGGTCGGGATCAAGCGCATTCGTGTCGCTCACCGCTTGCGCCAGCACCTTCACTCCGTCCGGGGGGCCGCCTGTGCGGTCGCCAAAGATGATGAAGTTGAACATGTCGTCCCCCTTCGGCAGAGGCAGCACCTGGCCGGTCGTCCGTTCCGTGTGGATGGCCGGCGGCTCGGCAAACAGGGGGCACACCGCGACGAGCGCGGCCAGGGTGGTGAAAAAAATCCGGCGGATCATGCCGCGCACTTCAGCACGGATGGTCCGCCGGAGCAATGAGGGAATCACTTCGCCGCCGAATCAGGCATTCGCCCGCAGAATCTGCGCGAGAACGTAGGGCAGGATGCCGCCGGCGCGGTAATAGTCGATTTCAATCGGCGTGTCGATGCGGACGATGACGGGCACGTCAAAAGTGGAGCCATCCGCCTTGTGAACGCGCAGCGTGGCCTCGGACTGCGGCTTCATGTCGTTGGAAACCCCGAGCAGGTCAAAGGTGGCGTCGCCAAGGTCTTTGACGCGGTCGTAGTCGGCCTTGTCACGGAAGTTGCACGGCAGCACACCCATGCCGACCAGGTTCGAGCGGTGGATGCGCTCGAAGGATTTCGTGATGACCGCCTTGACCCCCAGCAGCTTCGTCCCCTTGGCCGCCCAGTCGCGGCTGGAGCCCATGCCGTAGTCCTCACCGCCGATGACGATGGCAGGCGTGCCGGAAGCGATGTTTTTCGCCGCAGCGTCGTAGATGGAGACGGTCTGGCCGTCCTGCTGCGTGACGCCGCCTTCGATGCCGGGCACCATCAGGTTTTTGATGCGGACGTTGGCAAAGGTGCCGCGCGTCATCACCCGGTCGTTGCCGCGGCGGCTGCCGTAGCTGTTGAAATCCGCCCACTCCACCTTGTTGTCGCCAAGGTATTTGCCAGCCGGGCTGTCCTTCTTGATGCTGCCCGCCGGAGAAATGTGGTCGGTCGTGACCGAATCGCCAAAGATGCCGAGCGGCCGCGCTCCGCGAATCTCGGTGATGTCGCCCGGGGTCATGCTGAATTTTTCGAAGAACGGAGGCTCCTGAATGTAAGTAGAGTCGCGATCCCAATCGTAGACAACACCCTGGGAGCCCTTGATCTCATTCCACTTGGGATTCTGATCCGAGAAACCGGTGTAAAGGCGCTGGAATACCTCAGGAGAGAGGGCGCTGTTCATGGCGTTCTCGATTTCCTGCCCCGTGGGCCAGATGTCAGCCAGGAAAACCGGCTGGCCATCGCTGCCGGTGCCGAGCGGCTCGGTCGAGAGGTCGATGTCGACCGTCCCGGCGATGGCGTAGGCCACCACCAGCGGTGGGGACATGAGGAAATTTGCCTTGATGCTCTGGTGAACCCGCGCCTCGAAATTCCGGTTTCCGGAAAGCACGGAGGCCGCCACGATGTCCTCAGACTTGACCACATCCTCAATACCCTTGTCGAGCGGCCCCGAGTTTCCGATGCAAGTGGTGCAGCCGTAGCCAACCGTCTGGAAGCCAAGCTTGTCGAGTTCGACTTGCAGGCCGGTCTTGTTCAAATAATCCGTCACCACGCGGCTGCCTGGTCCGAGGCTCGTCTTCACACTCGGCCTGACGGTCAGTCCTCTGGCGTTCGCCTTTTGGGCGAGCAAACCTGCCGCCAGCATCACGCTCGGGTTGCTGGTGTTGGTGCAACTGGTGATGGCGGCGATCAGCACGCTGCCGTGGGTGATGGTGTCGGTGATGCCGCCCTTCGAGTCCACCGTGACTTCCCATGATTCAGGCACTTCAGCCACCACGTCAACACCGGCAGAGGCGCCGAGAGCGGCCACCCCTTCGGAATTCTCCCCGCCCTCGTGCTCGATGGTCACCTCCACACCGCTCGTCTGGCGTGCGTAGCCATCGGGAGCCGGGCCGGTCAGGAGCGCATTCCAGCGCTGCTTCAGAGCATCCACATCGATGCGGTCCTGCGGACGTTTGGGCCCGGCGACGCCCGGCTTCACGCTGGAAAGATCCAGCTCAACAACCTGCGTGTAGTCGATTTCACCAGCCTGCGGGATGCCCCACATCCCCTGCGCCTTGTAGTAGGCCTCGATCGTCGCGCAGAGCGCCTCGGGACGCCCCGTTCCGCGCATGTAGGAAACGGTCGCCTCGTCCACGCCAAAGAAGCCCATCGTGGCACCATACTCGGGTGCCATGTTGGCCAGAGTGGCGCGGTCAGGCACGCTGAGCGCCCTGGCCCCTGGGCCGAAGAATTCCACAAACTTGCCGACCACCTTGGTTTTCCGCAGCAGCTCGGTCACGCGCAGCACGAGGTCGGTGGCCGTAACACCCGCCTGGAGCGTGCCCGTGAGGTAAACGCCGACGACTTCAGGAACGAGGAAAGTGACCGGCTGGCCCAGCATCCCTGCCTCGGCCTCAATCCCGCCCACACCCCAGCCTACCACGCCGAGTCCGTTGATCATGGTCGTGTGGGAATCCGTTCCCACCAGCGAATCCGGATACCAAGTGCCGTCCTTTTCCAGAACCCCCTTGGCGAGGTATTCCAAGTTGACCTGGTGGACAATGCCAATCCCGGGAGGGACAACCTTGAACGTGTCAAAGGCCTGCTCCCCCCATTTCAGGAACTGGTAGCGCTCCTTGTTGCGGTGAAATTCAAGGTCCAGGTTGCGGCTCAGCGCATCACCCGTTCCGGCGTAATCAACCTGCACAGAGTGGTCAACCACAAGGTCAACCGGAACCAGGGGCTCGATCATCCGCGCATCGCGCCCCAAGCCGGCCACCGCGGAACGCATTGCCGCCAGGTCGACAAGGAGCGGAACACCGGTAAAATCTTGGAGGACAATACGAGCCACCACAAACGGGATCTCGTAGTCACCGGGCGCCTTCGCTTTCCAGGCTGCCAGGTTCCGCACATCGGCCTCGGTCACCTTTTTCCCGTCGCAGTTGCGGAGCACGCTCTCCAACACGATCCGGATGGACGTGGGGAGCCTGTCCAGCGCCGGAGCGATACCCAACTCCTTCAGTGCGGGGAGTGAGCAATATTTACCTTCAGTTCCAAAGCCAGTTTTGAATGTGCGCAGGGTGTCCATGAATAGAGGCACGCACCGTAGCCGCGAACGCCACTCCGGCAACGCCTTTGTCCCCTGAATTCAGCGAAATATTGGGACGTACGCCCAGCAGCCTTGAGTTTATTTCGTGGTCATCGGATCAATCGCCTCCTCATGACCATTCTCCATGAGCATGATGTTTCCTTCTCCGTGGAAATCCCCCCGCTCCATCACCCAGGGCTGGTGGTAGGCCTTGGGCGTTTCCTGCTGCTCGTCAAAGGGGGTCACCAGGTAGGAGCTTTCGTATTCATCCCGGTCCTCCTTTTTCTCCCCGGCGCGCAGCCGTTTTTCAGTCGGGCAGAGCCAGCCCTCAGGTTTTGGCCCACCCCACGGCAGCAGCGTGGTGATCCAATATTTGTGCACCTCGTTCTCCCCCGTCCCCTCCTTGATCTTTTCGAAGGGAAACTGCGGCCAGTGCCCCTGGTCAATCAGACAGTTGTTCAGGGCGGTATGGATGGTGGACATCTGCTGCCGGCACAGCGCCCGCTCTGTTTTCATACGGATCTTGTTGTAAGCGATGCTGACAAACAAGGTCATGAGCACGGCGATGATGGCCATCACCACCAAGAGTTCAGTCAAACTCCAGGCGGCAAGGGCGCACGTGCGAAAACGGGCAGCAGAAGGGGGGATTTTCATGAAAGGGCGGGATGCAGGACGAGAGCAGCGGCTGGGGACGGAAAAAGCGGGCCGAAGCCCGCTTTTTCATCTTAAACTCGACTCGAGGACTATTCCTTAGAAGGAAAAAGTACCGCCGCCCGTTCCTGTCAGACCGTTTCCGATGAAGGAAGCCTGGAGGGTGTAGCTGATGCGGGAGCCAAACACATGCACGGGCACCTTGTTGCGGGGCTCGGGCAGGCGGTCATTGCCACCGGTGCTGACCTGAACCACCGTGCTGGTGATGTTGCTGCCCGTGTTGACGGCAGCCTGAGTGCTCGTTTGGGTCCCATCGCTGGCCTGGGTGGACGTCACACGCCAGATGATGTCATTGTCGCCAATGAAGGCGGCCATTCCGTTCGCTTTGAAACGGATGGTCCCAACCGTGTTGGTCAACTTGCCGGTCCAGTAGGAGTTGGCCAAGGCGCGGGAACCGCTGTTCACTTGGTTGCCCGGAGGAACAAAGAGGTTTGGGTTGCCAGCGAGAGGCACCTGCCATACGGCGGGTGTACGGGCCGGAGCGTTGCCGGAGAAGGACGGGTTGTTGTCGTTGATCGGGGGCGACTGGTTGCCCGAAGCCAGAGGCGAGCGGTTATAGGCAGAACCATTGGTCATGCCCGCGACCTGCTTGCTGTCCGAATCAATGTTGCACTGGCAGCTCCCGGAATAGGTGAGGCCCTTGTGATAGAGCATGGACATGCTGAAGGCACTGGCCTGCGCATTCTGAGACTGGCTGAACCGGATGATCCCGGTGCCATTCTTCGTGTACATGATGCCCGAGTACATGCCATCAATGTGGCTGTCGAACGTGTTATTGGACCAAGGACCACCCACGGTGGCCATGGCGGGGGTGAGCTGCATCGCAGCAATGGCGAGGAAAGCGATCAGTTTCTTCATAGCTAATCGCGAACTTGACCGCTTCGACGCCCAGTATCAAGGAAAATCCCATGCCGTAGAGAAAAAACTTTATTCCGGCGGTTTCCAAGAGGCGTGGTGTTCGCTTTCCATTCTGGAAATTCCATTTATCCTCGCCACTCATGACCGCCGACTACCACATGCACACGCCCCTCTGCCGCCACGCGGAGGGCAATCCGTCCGCCTACGCCGACCGGGCGCTGGAGCTGGGCCTGCCGGAAATCGGCTTCTCAGATCACAGCCCAATGCCTTCACTCTTTGACGACTGGCGCATGCTCATTGAGGAACTGCCGCAGTATTTCGTGATGGTGGAGGAAGCCCGCGCCTCCCACCCCACCCTGCCCATCCGCCTCGGCTTGGAGTGCGATTTCCTCCCCGGCCACGAGCCCTGGCTGGAAAAACTGGCCGGTCTGGCGGAGTGGGACTACCTCATTGGCAGCGTCCATTACATCGCCCCGGACTGGGATGTGGACAATCCCAAATGGCTCGGCTCCGGGCGCTGGGCCCAGCACACGGTGGAGGAAATCTGGCTCCAATATACCAAAGCCTGCGTCGAGGGCATCCGGTCGGGCCTTTTCGACTTCTGGTCCCACCCGGATCTGGTCAAAAAATTCGGCCATCGTCCGCCTGGAGACCTGAGCCGGTATTACGAACCCGTCATTCAGGCGCTGGTCGACACGAAGGGCGCCTTCGAAATCAACACCGCCGGACTGCGAAATCCCTCCGCAGAGATTTACCCGGCTCCCGGCTTTCTTAAAATGGCGGCCACCGCCGGGCTGTCGCTCGTCATTTCCTCGGACGCCCACCAGCCCGGCATCGTCGGCCACGAATTTCCCGCCGCCATCCGCCTCGCCCGGGAGTGCGGCTTCACCCACACCCTCCGGTTTGAAAAACGCCAGCGCCGTCTCGTCCACCTGCCGGAACTTTGATCACCCGCCTTTTCTCCGGTCCGCCTTGTGAAATCTTTCACAATCCCCTTGCCCGCTCCGGGCCGTAAACTAGACTGAAGCGCCTCTTTCCACACCCACCACCATGTCCGAAGACAGCCAAATCTCGCAGCTCCACGCCGCCTACGATTCGAAAATCGAAGGCAACATCATCTTCACCCGCGTGGACGCCGCCATCAACTGGATGCGCAAAAACTCCCTCTGGCCCATGCCGATGGGACTGGCCTGCTGCGCCATTGAACTCATGGCCACCGGGGCCTCCCGCTTCGACATTTCGCGCTTCGGATCAGAGGTCATGCGCTTCTCTCCCCGCCAGTCGGACGTCATGATCGTCGCCGGCACCGTCACCTACAAGATGGCCCTCGCCGTCAAGCGCATCTACGACCAGATGGCCGAGCCAAAATGGGTCATCGCCATGGGTGCCTGCGCCTCCTCCGGTGGCATGTACCGCTCCTACGCCGTGCTCCAAGGCATTGACCGCCTGCTGCCCGTGGATGTCTACATCTCCGGCTGCCCTCCGCGCCCGGAGGCACTCCTTGAGGGCCTCATGCGCCTCCAGCGCAAGATCGAAACCGAGCCCGCCCTGCTCGAACAGAAAAAGGAACTCCTCGCCAGCCTCGCTTCCTGATTTCCCATGTCCGCCGCTGATTCCGTCCAGTCTCTCAAGGAAAATTTCGCCGACTCCCTGCTTGGCCAGGCTGAGTTTCGCGGAGAGCACACCGTCACGGTGAAAAAAGAGGCGCTCCACGACGTGCTCGCCCACTGCCGGGAGGCGCTGGGCTACGACTACCTCGTCGACATCACCACCATCGACAACACCGGACGCGATCCACGCTTCGACATCGCCTACGAGCTTTACTCTTACACAAAGCTCAACCACCTCCGCATCAAGTCATCCACCCCCGAGGACGAGGCCGCCTTCCCCACCGTCACTGACATCTGGCCCACGGCCAACTGGCATGAGCGCGAGGCTTGGGACATGATGGGCATCACCTTCACCGGCCACCCGGACCTGCGCCGCATCCTCATGTGGGAGGGCTACCCCTACCACCCCCTGCGCAAGGAATTTCCCCTCGCGGGCAAGCCCAGCGACATGCCCGACGTGGCCTTCACCGGCGTCGCCCCGCTTCAGGGCGGCCCCTTCGTCACCTGCGGTGGCGAGGGCGACACCGCCAGCCGCGAGCCCCGCTCGGCCAGCTAGGCGGGGTCAAATCCCAGTCGCTCAATCCTCCTCGTCCGCGTCGTCACCCTCGATGGTGGCGCCGCCCATGTCCATCATGCCGAGCACCATGGCATCGAGGTCATCGGCCCGCATGAGTGCCTCGCCCACGAGCAGGGCGTTCGCGCCCCAGCTGTGGATGAGCCGCGCGTCGGCCGGGGTCTTGATGCCGCTCTCGCTCACGAGGATGACGTCCTCCGGCAGGTCCTCCGCCAGCTCCTGGGTGGTGTGCAGGTCGACTTTGAAGCTCTTCAGGTTCCGGTTGTTCACCCCGATGATCCGGGCGTCCGTCTCCAGCGCGCGGTCGAGTTCCTCCCGGTCGTGCACCTCCATGAGCACGTCCATCTGAAAGGTGGTCGCACAATCAAACAACCGGATCAGCGTTTCCTGGTCGAGCGCGGCCACGATGAGCAGAATGGCATCCGCTCCGGCCACCACGGCCTCGTAGATCTGGACTTCGTCGATGATGAAATCCTTCCTGAGAACCGGGATGTCCACCGCCTGGCGAATGCGCGTCAGGTAGCTCAGGTGCCCTTGGAAGTACTTTTCGTCCGTAAGGCAGGAAATGGCGCTCGCCCCGGCCTGCTGGTACAGCCGGGCCTGGTTGACCGGGTCGAAGTTTTCCGAAATCACCCCCACGGAAGGGCTGGCCTTTTTGACTTCCGCTATGAGCGCCAGCTCGTCCTGACCGACAGTCAGCGCGTTGTAGAGCGAGCGGACGTCATTCCGCAGCGCCGCCTCGTGTCTGTACTTCTCCAGCAGAGGACGCAGCTTCGCGACCTCCGCCTTCTTGTGCTCGATGATTTCCTGCAGCTTGTTCATGGACGGCGCAGGCTAGCGCAAATCCGCCGGGGCGCAAAACCTCGCTGCCGTGAAGTGGGGAAATCCGCCCGTTTCCCCTATTTTTCCGCTCCCGCCGCTGGGGGCAGGCTCAGCAACCACTGATAAATGAGCGCCAAGCCCTGCGGATCGACAACGCTCGTGCCCACCGGCGGCATCTGGCCCGCACCGCGGCTGCTCATGCGCACGGGCAGCACGGACCGCCCGGGCTCTCCTGCTGCGATGATCCGCGCCCCGGGCATGGTGAAGTCCCCGTGCTGGGGCACGGCATCGACGAGGTGCCGCGCACCGCCCTCCACCCACGGGCTCAGGTCCATCAGGCTGTTCCCGCCGCCCTCGTGCATGTGGCAGTGGGCGCAATTGGCCGCCAGGTAGGCCCTGGCGCGCTCCGGCAGCGGGGCCTTCGCGTCATGCGGGTCTGCCAGGCGCGGCAGTTCGGCGGGCGGTTTGGGAAATACCGGGCCGGTATTTGTCCCGGACGCGCCTCTGCGCACCAGGCCGAGGCTGGTGAAATGGTCCAGCTGGTTGCCGCCCGCTCCGGACTCCCGGTTCAGCTGCGCCACCGTGAGCCCGAGCGCGTAGTTCGCCCCGCGCGCATGACACATGACGCACTGGGTGCGGCCAGGTACCGTCCACTCCCGCCCGGCGCGCGTGATCCGGCTCCCCTCTTGCGGCGCCAGCGTGGCCTCCGTCTGCGCGTCATTCCACACCCAGGTGTAGCCGGTCCAGTCCGCTTCCTGCTTGAGCAGCACACGCGTCTCCACCTGCCTGGCGGGCTCCGCTTCGGTGGCTGGGAGGGTCAGCGTCTGCACCAGCGCCGTGCCATTGGGCAGGGTCCACGACTTCCACGCCCACGCCTCATCCTTCAGCGACGGCAGCTCCGCCACAGCCGCACCCGGCAGGGCCAGCAGGCGCGCCGCCACCGCGCCGTCGTGCCAGACCGGCGCGTTCACCTCATACGGCAGCACCCCTTCGGCGGGGCGCAGATCCTTCAGGGAAGCAAAGAGCCCGGTCTCACTGAGCAGGCGGGGAAATGGTTTTTGTCCGGCTGGCGGGGGCGGTGCCATCTCCAGACGGCTGATCGCGTCGCCCAGGTGGTCCGCCATGAGAATGTCCCCGGCTGCATTTGTCCCGAATCCGGCAATGGCCAGCGGCGTGTCCGCCAGTTCGCGATTCCACAACAGCCGCGTGCCGTCGTGCCTCGCCGCCCACACGCGGCCGGTCCCGTAGTCACCGTAGAGGTAGGCTCCGTCGAGCGCGGGAAACTTTTTTCCCCGGTAGACAAACCCGCCCGTCAGCGACCGGAAGGCCGCATGATCGTGCTCGAGAGTCGGCGGAGTGAAGGCGGCTGGTCCGCGCAACCGGCCAGGCTGAAAAATCCGGCCGCCCTCGTACTCGCTCCAGCCGTAATTCGCCCCGCGCTGGAGCAGGTTCGCATACTCGCGCAAGTCCTGCCCGTTTTGCCCGACCCAGATCTGGCCTGTCACCGGGTCATTCGTGATGCGCCACGGATTCCGCAATCCATACGCCCAGGTTTCAGGCCGGACGGCGGCATTGCCGGTGAAGGGATTGTCCCCCGGCACGCGATACCCCTGCCCGGCAGGCGCCCCGTCCACGTCGATCCGCATCACCTTGGAAAGCATCGACGCCGTGTCCTGCCCGGCGTTGTCCCGGTCGGAGTTCGGCGATCCATCACCGCTCGTCACGTAGAGCATCCCGTCATTGCCGAAGACCGCCGCCGCTCCGTTGTGCCCGTCGGACGGCCACTCGATGATCGTGCTCCGCGAGCCTTCCACGATCCGCCACGGCGCTTCCCGGGCCAGCGTGTAGCGCACGATTCGCGAATGATTCTTTCCCCCCGGCCCCTTGCCATTGCACCCGATGTAGAGCCAGCCGTTCTCCTGAAAGCGCGGGTGAAAACACATCCCGTAGGCCAGCTCGTCCTCGCCGGGGATTTCCAGCAGCGTCTCCAGCTCGCCGGCATCGGGCTTGTCGGTGAACCGTTTCAGCGTCGTCTTGTAGACGTCCCAAGCCAGGTTCTCCAGCACCAGCATCCGGTCACTGCCAGGCTCCCGGTCAATCCACACCGGTCGCTTCACCGGCACCTTTGGGTAGGCGCGCACGGCCACCATCTCGGCTGGTTTTTCCGGGGACCCGGTCAGCCGCGTATTCTGCCAGAGCGGGCGCGGCACCGTCTCCGCAGCAGACACCACGCCGGCACAGACGAGGGCCGCCGACGCCAGAAAAGCCGCCGCCATTCGCTTCATGACGCCGCCTCCTCCGCGCCGCCCCACGCCCGCCGCAGGTGGCGCAGGAAATTTCCCGACATGACGCCGCTGATGTCCGCCTCAGAGTAGCCGCGCGCGGACAGCAGGCCCGGCAGCTTCTGCAGGCAGGCGATGGACTCCAGATCCTGCGGCGTCTGCTCCGTGCCGAAGCAACCGTCCAGATCCGTGCCCAGCCCCACATGGCGCGCATTCCCGGCGATCTGGCAGTAGTGGTCCAGATGCTCGGCGATCTTCTCCAGGTGCAGCCCCGCGGACTGCGGCGTCGTTTTTCCCCGCTGCCAGCCGGGCACCATCATCCACGCATCCAGCGCCAGCCCGACCACCGCGCCGCGATCCACCAGGGCGCGGAACATTTCATCCGAGAGCTGCCGCTGGTGCGGCACGAGGGCACGGGCATTGTGGTGGCTGGCCCAGACAGGGCCGGAGAAAAGGTCCATCGCCTGCCAGAAGCAGTCATCGCTCAGGTGCGTCACATCCAGGATCATGCCCAGGCGGTCGATCTCCCGCAGCAGATCCAGCCCGCGCGCGGGAAATCCGCCGGTCGAGTCCGTGCCCTGCGCGTAAACTCCCGGCCCGTAGTGCGCCGGGCCGATGGCCCGCAGCCCCTGCTCCCAGGCCCGCTCCAGGTGCCCCACCGTCACCAGGGAGTCCGCCCCCTCCAGGCTCAGCACGTAGCCCACGGGCAGCTGCGCGGCGGTGGCGTCATCCGCAGCCAGCCATTTCGCCACGTGCGCGTCCAGCCCGGCTAAATCACGGATCTGCACCATCTCCCCGCATGCCTCCATTTCCCGGTACCATGCCAGCTGCGCCTGCGTCATCGCCCACGCCTGCTGGGGCGACCTCCAGCCGAAGACCGGGCTGTACGCATCGTGCTCCAGCCGCGCCAGCTGCGTGGCCACACACAGGCCGGCCCGCGCGCGCCGCATTTCCGGCAGCGTCACCGTGCCCCGGCCGCGGCCTGATTTCTCGCTCAGGTGCGCCTCCACCCGCCGCACCTCGGCCAACGGCAGCCGCAAGTCGCGGTTCCACTCGATGGCATTGAGTGAGAGATCCAGGTGAACATCGAAAATGAAGGGTGGTTTCATGGGTCAGAGCAGGGCGTTGACGGCCAGCACCAGCGCGAGACCGGTGAGGCCGATGAGGGTTTCCGTGACGGTCCAGGTGCGCAGGGTCTGCCCGACCGTCAGGCCCAGGCTTTCCTTCACGATCCAGAATCCGCCGTCATTCAGGTGGGAGAGAAAAAGCGAGCCGCAGCCGATGGAGAGCACGAGCATCTCCCGGTGAATCTCCGGATGCTCCGGCAGCAGCGGCGCCATGATGCCCGCCGCCGTGGTGATGGCCACCGTGGCCGAGCCCGTGGCCACGCGGATGAACGCCGCCACCAGCCAGGCGTAAAGCAGCGGCGGCAGATGCAGCTGGCCCGCCAGCCCGCCCAGCGCCCCGGCCACCCCGGCCTCGCGCAGCACCCGGGCGAACCCGCCGCCCCCCGCCACCACCAGCAGCGCCATGCCGGTCCCCGCCACACTCTGCTCGGTAAAGGTCAGGATTTCCCCCCGGCTGAATCCGCACGCCCGCTGGAAAAGCCACGAGGCCGCCAGCACCGCCAGCGTCAGCGCAAAGACCGGATGCCCCGCGGCCATGAGCACTGGCCGCGCCGGCTCCGCTGCCGCCAGCCATAGTTCAGCCGCCGTGCCCAGCAGCATCAGCCCGACCGGCAGGCAAACGATGAACATCGTGACGGCAAATGACGGCCTGGGCCGCGTCGTGCCCTCATCCGTGGCGAGCACCGGCGGCTCCGCGTGCACCTGGCTTACCGCCCAGCGGGCAAAGAGCGGCCCGGCCACCGCCGCCGTCGGCAGGCCGATGAGGAATCCCCAGCCCAGCACAGCCCCCGTGTTTGCGCCCAGCGCCGCGATGGCCGCCACCGGCCCCGGGTGCGGCGGCATCAGCCCGTGCATGACGGAGAGAAACGAAAGCAGCGGGATCGCCAGCAGCAGGAACGGCTTTTTGGTTTCCCGCGAGAGCGTCACCAGCACCGGCAGCAGCAGCAGCAGCCCGACCGCGAACCACGTCACCAATCCCACCGACACCGCCAGCGCCGCCACGCACCAGCCCGCACGCTCCGGGCCGAAGAACGCGCTGAACCGCTCCGCCAGCACCTTCGCCGCACCGGACTCCGCCAGCAGCTTCCCCAGCATCGCCCCCAGCGCGATCACCGCCGCGATCCCCGTCATCGTCGCGCCCAGCCCTTCCTGGAAATGCTTCAGCGTCGGCATCGCCCCCAGCCCCGCGCCCAGGCCCACGACCAGGGAGGCGACGAACAGCGCCAGAAACGCGTTCAGCTTTCGCCACGTCACCAGCACCACCAGCACCGCGATGGCGGCACAGGCGAGCAGAAGGAGAGTGGTCGGATCTGGCGGCATGGCACGCAGCCTGGCAGAGGCCGGGCAGAATGTCAGCCCTTGTGTCTTTAATTTTCCTGCGAATGGGGCGCCGGGGCCTCGAAGGGGGCCGGGGCTGCGGGGGCGTCCGTGCCCGCCGGAGCCTCCGGGCTGCCGGGGCTGCCTGGTGCGGGGACCTTGGGCTTCACGGTGGGGGAAATCAGGTCGCCCTCCCAGTCGATGGAATTCGACCCGAAGACATACCGCGTCACGCGGATCATGGCCGCATCCACGTGCGGCTCTGCGGTCTTCGCTCCGGGCATCAGCAGGAGGAAAAAGCCCGTCTCTCCCTTCGGTCCCAGCACGTCATTGGCCACCAGAAGGCCCTCCTTCACCAGCTCATCCAGATCCGCCGGCAGCACCCCGCCATTGGCTGCCGCGTGATCGAGGCACGCCTGGCGCAACCGGATCAGCTTTTGATCGATCTCCATGGCCTCGGCAATGGGAGCCATGAAACCGGATCCGGCTTTGGACGCCGCCGTGGTCACCCCCGTGACGGCGACGGTCGTCAGCCCCAGAAAGACGGCGAGAGCCGCCCCCCAGATCAAAAGCACCACCACTGTGGCGGCGATGCCCACATACCCGGTGATCACCCCCGCCAGCGCAACCCCCGCCCCGCCCATCTGGCCCTGCGAGAGCCGGATTTTTTTCAGCGCCATGTGCCCGCAGATCACTGCCGGGATGGCCGAGAAAATGTAGCAGGCGAAGAGACCGAGCACCCCGCAGACCAGGCTGGCGATGGCGAGCCCTGAGGTGGGCGGCACTGGCTGCGGCTGGTAACCGTAGCCGCCGTATCCAGGAGGCGGGAGCTGATGCGGAGCGGGTGATGACATGCGGCACTCATTCGCCGCCGCCCCCTCGCAGGCAAGGAAAAAGAATCCCGCCCTTTTCAGTGGATCAAAGAGAGATCCGCCGCGTCCGGGCCGTCACCGGCCACACCTCAGCCGCCACCTTTCCCCGCACCACATGGACGAAGGCATGCAGCGCCACGGTCGGGCAGATGTGCCACGGGATGCCTGCCAGCACCGTGCCCACGGGAAACTCCGCAGCCCGTCCGGTTTCCAGCACGAGGTGCTCCTCATTGTGCATCACCGCCACCGCGTCCGGCAGCGCGGGGAAGACCACGCGCGGGTGGGGCATTTCACTGGCCACCGCCTTGTGCCCCAGGTCCAGGCAGAGGCGGTTCACCCCCGGCCGGCTGATCACCCGGGCCAGCAGCACGGCGGCGGGCAGGAAATCCAGATCCGGCAGTTTGGCCGCGTAGCCCGCATCCCAGAGCACGCACGTGCCCGGGCTGCACTCCACCCCGGCACGACGCGCATGCATCGGAAAGGTGGGCGTCCCGCCAGCCACGACGGCGGGCACGGGAAATCCGGCAGCACACAGCCGCTCACGCAGCGCCACCACCGGGGCGAAGGCCGCCTCGCACGCCGCCGCGCGCTCCGCCACCTCCGTCTGGTGCAGGTGGCCGTCATAGGCATGCAGACCCGCCGGGATGAGGCCCGGCAGCGCCGCCATCCGTCCGTACAGGGCCTCCGCCGCCGCGCCTGGCACCACTCCGGTGCGCCCCTGGCCCACATCCAGGTCCAGCAGCACCCGCACCGGCACGCCCGCCGCCACCGCTGCCGCGCTCAGCTTTTCCAGAGCCCCCGCATCGTCCGCCAGACCGGCGAAGACCACACCGGGAAAGGCGCGCATGAGCGCGAGAAACCTGCCCACCGTCGGCCCGATCAGCGGCGCCGCCAGCAGCACGTCCGTGGCACCGGCTCCGGCCGCCATCTCGGCCTCCGCGATGGTCGCGCACTTCGCCTTCCGCACGCCCAGCTCCGCCAGCCGCGCCACGATCTGCGGCAGCTTGTGCGTCTTCAGATGCGGCCGCAGACACTCCGGCCCCGGCACCATGGCCAGCATCCGGCGCAGGTTTTCCTCCACCCGGTCCCAGTGCAGCAGCAGCGCCGGCGTGGCGATCTCCGCCGCATTTGTCGGCATCAGCCCGGTCTCGTCGTGCATCGCTCAGGCCAGTTCGAAAATCACCTCGATCTCCACCGCGATGTTCCCCGGCAGCGGGCCCATGCCCACCGCACTGCGGGCGCCGATCCCGTCCTCCTCGCCGAAGACCTGGGCGAACAGCTCGCTGCATCCGTTGATCACCTTTGGGTGGTCCAGAAAGTCCGCCGCCGAGTTCACCATGCCCAGCACCTTCACCACCCGCTTGATCTTGTCCAGCGAGCCAAAGTGCGCCCGCACCGTGGCCAGCAGGGCCAGCCCCACCTGACGCGCCGCCGCGTGGCCCTCCTCCAGCGTCAGGTCAGACCCGACCCGCCCGCGAATGAGCGATCCATCCAGGCACACCGGCCCGTGGCCGGACACGTAGGCGATGCCCTGCACCACCACCACTGGCCGGTAAACGGCCACCGGTTTCGGGGCGGGCGGGAGTTCGAGCGAAAGGGCGGCGAAGCGTTGTTCGTGTGTCATGTCGTTGGCTTGGGTTGAAAGTCCCCACGCGATACACGGAAACCGCCCTCTCGGGAAGAAAATTGGCAAGGCAAATCAGGCCCATCCCGCGAGCGCTCGGGAGTAATGATCCAAAAATGTGAGCGCATCGCACAGCCCCGCCTCGGGGGCTGGGTGAGCGTGTCTTCAACATTTTTCTGGCCAATCCGCACAAACTCAGGCAGGATTCGCCCCCGTAAGCATTCTATTCCCTCGCTTCAAGCCATCTCACCCTTGCCCCGCTGGGTTTCCAGCGACACAAAACCACCACCAGACCGCGGCCGCAAAGCCAGCCTAAACCTTACCCATCCTGCCATGCACTCCAGAAAAACGACACTCGGCTTCCTCATCTTCGCTCTCGTCCTCGGGTTTGCCGCACTTTCCGCCCCCGGCACTCTGCCGGTGCTGCCAGACAAGCCCCCGCTGCCGGGAACAAATGCCGCCAACGGTATGGTGGACAAAAATGCTGCTTTCACCGCCACCCGCGACGCCCAGCTCAATGCCTTTGTGAAGTGGAAGACTGCGCCTGGACTGAATTACACACTCCAGTCCAGCTCGGCTCTTGAGGACGGCTGGGCCGATGTGCCAGGGGCCGTTGTCTATGGTTTTGGCCAGCCGGTTTCGATCCGAGTCTATGACGCTCCGCCGCCCAACCCGAACAATCCCCCGCCTGTGCCTCCTCTCGTGCCAGGATATTCATTCAGCATTTCCCGCCTCGTGTCGCACCCCGGATACAGCCTGGTTACCTGGACTGACGCGGGCGTTGAGTACGTGGCGGAAGTCCAGCTGATCTTTTCCGCCTCCCAGCTCTTCTGGGACGGGGAAATCACCACTGCCAGCCCGGTTTACCGGATCTCCTTTTTAAACAACCTCATCAACTACGCCGCCGGCCAGACACCACCCGTCACCAGTCCTCTCCCCGCCGCCCAGGCGGTGACGCTGGGCAAACTCACCAGCGCCTACTCCTTCATCCAGGCCAACCCCACCCCGACCGGCAACTCCAGCGGGGCTGTCTCCACCGCCACCCAAACTGGGGCCCGGCGGTACTACCGCCTGCGCGTTGAGTTTGTCGACTCGGACAATGACGGCCTGTTTGACTACCAGGAGCTGGACCCAGCCGACGCCGCCAACAACTCAAACCCCTTCCTCGCCGACTCCGACGGCGATGGTGCCAACGATTTCATCGAAAGACTGCGCGGCAGCAACCCGGGGAACTACAACAGTGATGGGGACGCACTGACGGATCTGCAGGAAATCAACCTCGGCACCGACCCGACCAAAAACGACACTGACTACGACAACATAAGCGATTCCGACGAGGTCGCGGCGGGCACCAACCCCCTGCATTTCGACATGCCGACCATCACTCTCATGTACGGCTCACGGGACATCACAGTCACCTACCTGCCGGAAATGCCCCCACTGCCAGCCGCCCAAATTTGGAACGGCACCTCCTACAGAAACAAGGCGACACTGGCAGTCTCAGGCGGTGCCGCCACCACGCTGCTGGATGTGGCCACCAACACCGCGCCGGACATCGTAAACTGTTCCAGTTTGATCGAAGCCCACAGGCTGGTCTCCTTCTTCGACGAGACTTTCCCTGCCACAGTTGCTGTGCCCAGAGGCGCCCCGCTGACCGCCACGTACCGGGAATGGCGCTACAAGGTTCAATCCGGAGCCACCACCAAAATTCAAATTCAGGGCCACCAGACTCAGCGCACCCTCCAGCTTGTCGCCACTGCGAAAATGCCCCTCACCTGGAAGGTGGACTACGAAATCTGGAAGCACGAACGCAACCTCACCCCGGTACAATCCGGTGCCTGGCTGCCACCGACCAAGCTGGGGGAGACAGCTTCCTTTACGATCCAGAAGGGCGCCACCACCAGCAACGTGGTGGCCCTCGGCACGACTCCCAACCTCGTCGAAACCGCAATCGACAACCCGACTTCCGCTGGTGGACTCAGTGAACGCCAGTACATTCTCGCCCTCGAGTTTGTCTCCAATCCAGCCAGACCCAAGGGCACCCCTGGGACCGAGACGTACGATACGGATGGTGACGGGCTCCCTGACAACCCCGAAAAGTGGATGGGCAACAGCATCATCAAGACCACCAGCCGGCCCGACGGCCTGCCGGACGGAGATGCGGTCACCCCCGATCTTTTCACCGCAGACTCCTGGGTCATGGCCACGCGGGGCGTAGCGTATAATTTCAACTCAAATGAAAAGGGCACCCCCTCGGACTGGAACCAGTCGCAGCTGCGCCTCGTCGTTGACCGGGCCTTCAAAGCGACCGTGACCCCGGTCACCTACGCCCTTGGCCTGGGCACTCTATTGCAGGGCCAGATGGATACGAACAATGCGTTTCCAGCCACCGCCGCAGAAGCCACTGGCACAGGCATCCCCACAGATGACGACCACGGCCCCACCATGCACCTCCCGGAGGCCAGCATGGGCTACGGCGCCGCCTCTGCCACCAGCGAGGGCACCTGCGGCCACCAGCGCAAGGTCTGGATGCGCCGGGGTGACACTGACGCAGGCGATGCCACCCGCACCGTCTTTCGCGTCACCTCCACCACCAGCAGTGCCGGAGCCACCCCCACCACCACGGTGGTTCCGGTTTCCTTCGCTTTTGCAGGCAGCGCCGCCACCTCTACCGCCCCCGTCACACTGCTCGCAGAGCGGACAGGCACCGCCACCATAGTGAACGAAGCGCTCATCGTCCCTGAGCTTTACACCGACCTCAATAATGATGGATTCGTCAACAACGTAGACACCGGCCTTCTGGGCAAACCCTATGCCGCAGGAGCCACCCCTGCGGACATTGACAAAGGCACTGAATTCATCTTCTACAACGACCAGCTGTCGAACGGTGCCTGGGACATCGGGGACACCACCACCCCCGGCAAGCCTGCCACCGCCACTGACGATGACGCCGAGGAAATCGCCGTCCACCCGCGCCTGAGCGAGGGCGAGGTCTGGCTCGACTACTCTGCAATCATAGGCCTAAGTTTCTACACGTCTCGAAAATGCCTCGCCACGGAGAAGGTGAACCTGACCCCCGCCGCTCACTTTACCATCAGCTCGGCAAACCCGTTCCCAGAACGCCTCTATGTCAGGGCTGATGGGACTATGTCGTTCCCGCTAGGAGATCCACAAATCACGGGCGACCTCAAACTGTTCATCAAGCCCACAGGTTCCCTGTCTGGCACCGAAGTGGCCAAGATGAAGCTGACAGTGGTTAAAGAACTCAACGCCACAAAGTACGTCGCTGCCATCCGGGACTACATCAGGGAGAACAACGCGACGCACTATTATGCCGAGCCAATAGTGATGGGCAATAAAATCCAACATGTGGCGGTCCTCAGACAGCAAGCCGGGTTGACGGGCATCAATGCAAGCCTCCGGAAGGCGAGAAGAATTCACACCGTTGTTCAGGTCTGGGAATACCCCGATTTTATTATGAATTGCAGTTATGTCTACGACAACAATTCAGATGACGGATTTTACCGCTTGCATGCCGGTGAACTCTACAATGGCGCATGGGATAAAACATGTTCGGTTCTGGGTTCAAGCTCCAAAGGGCCCGCTGCGGCTTGGGTTGCCAGCAAGGGAGCCTACTCGGAGCCAAGTATTGATTTTGGCACTGGAGATATACCACAGGGCTATACCCAGGGAACCGGAGGGCTCACCACGTGGGATGGGGCAACGACCGGGCCAGACAATTGGGTTACAATCAGCGATGTCAAGCTCGGTGATGAAGCGCTTATTTTTGGAGGCGTCTCAATGGGCACGCTAGCAGCCCGAGTTTTTTACCATGACGCTCTCATAAAATCTTCAACTGCGACAAATGTATATCTTTGCGACGGAGGACAATCGGTGGCACTGGCCGTCAAATCACCCGGAGGAACTTTTGAGATAAAAGAATCCGCAGCACGCCATACTTCTTTCTACCTGTATTCACCGGGTGCGTACGCTATCAAAACTTACCTTGGCTTCAGCTCTTCACGGGGAAGGAGCGCCAAATGAGAAAATATTTCACATCGGCCCTGACTGCTTTTTTATTCTTGAGTTGGGTGGCGCATCCACAGGACAGCCGGGTCTATCCTGCGTTTGGCGGCCCGGTGACACGCAGAACCGGAAATGCGGACGCGCAAATGGAGCCTGTCCTCGCGGCGCTGGAACGCTACGGGTGGAAGCGAGCCTCGGAAAAGCTGTCCACCGCCACCATGGCCAAAACGGTTGCGGGTCTCGAGGAACAATTCGGCAAACAGCCGGGCCCCGTTTGGGAGATTGTTGCACCGCCAGGGCGGATGCCGTTGCCGGTTCCTCTGCTGCTCACACAGCGGTACCGCCTCGATGGAGGCGTTGATGCCAATTTTTTTGTGGATGTCCTCGCCTCAGACCCGCAATCCCAGGGTGACTTGTTCGCCTATGGGCTGCTGTCTCAATTCTGGTTCGCGAAGGACCCGCAGACGGTGTTGTCCCGCATGGCACATGCAGAACAGCCCTCGCCGGGCGTCAGATCAGTGGACATCCTGCGCCTGCTGGCAGTGACCTCATGGGAGGTTTACCATTCCCCCTCCCGGAGCCTTCCCGCCGAAGACTGGCGGCTGCTGAGGAACAGCCCGAACCCGTGCAGAGTGTTCATCGCGCTGGGCTCCTGGCATCGGGCCGTGCTCAGCCCCGAGGAGCGCCTTCAAGCGTGCCGGGACAGCCTCTTCGGCGCGTGCTCATTCCTGGAGGCACGCACGCTGGACCTGATGCGTGAGCCGGGCTGCCACAGCGAGGCGATGCAGGCCCTCGTCAGGGAATACCTGGCATCCTCCCCGGTCCCCAACGACCACACCCTGCCCGGCCCTGATGGGCCCTGGGAGGAAAGCCGTCAATACACCCTCGCCACAGCGATCCTGGCACTGCCGCCCTCCACTGAGGAGGAAGTAAAGGCCAGCACCGTAGCCGCAACCCCGCCTCCTGATGACGAAGACAAGAACACATCCACTCCAGCCAGCCGGCCGGAACGGATGCCAGGACTGCCCGGCGGGTCCATCCTGGCCAAAACGAAGTCCGTCCAGTACATGCAGTTTGGTTTTGCGCTTCTGGTCGTGCTTTTGGCTCTCTGGTACCTGCGGAAGTGCCGCGCGGAACGTTGACTGGTAAAATGGGCACGGCGGCAATTCTGAAATCCATCCGTCATTACGGGCTTACTGCGGTCGTACTCACCGCCAGTTCTGCGGCGATGCGGGCCGCCGAAGTCTACCCAATACACAGCGGGCGTTACCCGGTACCGCCCGCCCCCGCGTTCAAACTGGCAGACGGTGTCCTTCTCATCGGCCCGTTCGAAAGCGCCGTAGGAGGCTTGATCGGGGAGAACACACCCGAGTCCGACAAGACCGCCGTTTTGGCCAGAGCCGCCGTACGTTTTGAGGAGAGACTTACCAAGGAAGCGAAGCGCAATTGGGAAGTTGTGAGCCCGCAAGGGCGCATGCCGCTGCCCGCAGTAGTCATCCACCCCAACCGCCACCAGTTGGAGCATGCGTTGGATTGCTCTTTTTTCGTGGATGTTCTGGAAAGCAATCAAAACGAGCAGGCGGATTTATTTTCGTTCGGTCTTTTTTGGAGTGCCTGGTTAGGCAGGGACCCCGGAGCTGTGTTTTCGCGGCTTGCTCAGCAAAGTCAGGACTCTGCAATGGTAAGTTCGATTGACGTCGTCCAGATGCTGGCGACTGCGGCTGACACTCACGCCTACAATTCCTCACGACGAGTATCCGCCGGGGATTGGCGAGCTCTGCGGCTAAGCAGTCATCCATGCAAAACCTTCATCGCCTTGGCTAGTTGGCATTTGGCTGATTTGCCGGTATCTGAGCGTCTGCAGGCCTGCCGGGACAGTCTCTTCGGCGCGTGCTCATTCCTGGAAGCACGCACGCTGAGCCGGATGCGCGACCCGGGCTGCCACAGCGAGGCGATGCAGGCCCTCGTCAGGGAATACTTGGCATCCTCCCCGGTCCCCAACGACCACACCCTGCCCGGCCCTGATGGGCCTTGGGAGGAAAGCCGCCAGTACACCCTCGCAACAGCGATCCTCGCACTGCCGCCCTCCACTGAGGAGGAAGTAAAGGCCAGCACCGTGGCCACAACCCCGCCTCCTGATGACGGAGACGAGAACACATCCACTCCTGCCAGCCGGCCGGAACTGATGCCCGGACTGCCCGGCGGGTCCATTCTGGCCAAAACGAAGCACGTCCAGTACATGCAGTTTGGCTTTGCGCTTCTGGTCGTGCTTTTGGCTCTCTGGTACCTGCGCAAGTACCGTGCAAAACGCTGACGAGCGCCAGCCGTTCCCAAAACGGCGGGTTGCTCCACCTCTCGCGCGGGCAGGGTCTATTCCCGACGGCAGCCGTCTGCTTCACGGCTGGCCGGGTGGTGGCAGAGGAAACCTAAACGCCTGAATTTCCATAGATTTTGTGAAAAACGGGTACGCCACGACTGGTTTTGGGACAATTTGGCACAGTCTTTGGGTCCTGGGAGGCCGTCCAGGACCCAAGGGAAGGCCGTCCAGGACCCAAAGAGAGGCCGTCCAGGACCCAAAGGGAGGCCGTTCAGGACCCAAAGGGAGGCCGTTCAGGACCCAAAGGCAGGCCGTTCAGGACCCAAAGAGAGGCCGCTCAGGACCCAAAGGAAGACCGCTCAGGACCAAAAGAAAGGCCGCTCAGGACCAAAAGAAAGGCCGCTCAGGACCAAAAAGGCGACCGCCGAGGTCCGGTTGGGAGACCATCCAAGACCAGCAGAGTGGTCAGCAGGGAGGCCATGAAGAGCCGCGCAATCCTTTTACTGATGTCGCCAAGAATCCGTGCCGCGCCCCTGTGCAAGCCGGAAACCAGCCACCGGACCCGCCCAGAACGGCCGGCCTGGCCCAGGGGAATGGGCGGCCAGGAGAAATTTTCTGAAAAAAAATCTAAGATTGAACGCCAGGCCTCCGTAATACCACTATAACAGTGGCGCGGAGGAACCATGAGCCAACGCCCCCGCGCCACCACCAAATACAATCTGGCTCAACCCACCCA